>CAZYXI010000216.1:0-2412 GCA_964651215.1 uncultured Candidatus Peribacteria bacterium | reverse complement strand
TTTTACAAATTTATCGAACTTTCAAAAACTCATGCGCATTAGCTGCGTTCCATTTCACTCGCACTCGGTGCAGATTCGCCGTGATAATACAGCTTGCCGATCTCGATCGGTTTGCGTCCGTTCTGCTCGCGCCAAGCATTGGTATCGCGCAGGGAATAGACACAGCCACAATATTCTTGTTGGTAAAACTTTTCACGCTTGGATATTTCGATCATCCGTGCCGATCCGCCGGCTTTGCGCCAGTTCCAATCCCAATAGGTCACGCCGTGTTTATCGGCGGCACGTTTGCCGCACTCATTGATCTGCTGCATGTTTTTCCAGCGAGAGATCCCGAGGCAGCTCGTATACACATCAAAATCATTGGCGGCAGCATATTCCGCCGTTTTTTCAAAGCGCATGTCAAAACACATCGTGCAGCGTTTGCCCCGTTCCGGTTCGTTTTCCATGCCCTTCGCTTCGTCAAACCAACGCTCGGGATCGTAATCGGCATCGATAAAGGGGATATTATGTTTTTTGGCAAATTCGATGTTCTCGTTTTTGCGCAGTTCGTATTCCTTGAGCGGATGGATATTGGGATTGTAGAAATAGATCGTGAGATCGATCCCGGAAGCGAGGATCGCTTCGATCACTTCGCCACTGCAAGGCGCGCAGCAGGAATGGAGAAGAACCCTGCCGACATTTTTGGGTGGAACGAGTTTTTGCCGGACGAAGGTTTTGAGGTCGGTCATGCAAGGAAAATCACTCGGACTTTACTGATTCAAGCTGAATAACTCAACCTGTTTCAAATTTGCAAGTTGCCAAGTGCACAGAATACAGAAATACGAAATCTCGTTGTTGTCTACTGTGGACTGTATACTTGCCGGCTTGCTACTTGACAGTCACGGACTTCGCGAGATTGCGCGGTTTGTCCGGATCGTATCCGCGTTCGAGCGCAAGATAGTATGAGAGGATCTGGATCGGGATCAAGTTGATGATCGGGGTAAAGACTCCGGCAGCCGGAACACGGATCCAGTCATCGAAGATCTCGGAATCGATGGGCGAAATCCCGATGATCCGTCCGCCGCGCGCTTTGATCTCCATGGCATTGCTAAAGATCTCTTTGCGGCGCGTCTCATCATCACAAACCAAAACGATACACGGCGTACCCGGCTCGATCATGGCGATCGGTCCGTGCTTCAGCTCACCTCCGGCAAAGCCTTCCGCATGGATATAGCTGACTTCTTGGATCTTGATCGCGGCCTCATTCGCCATTGGATAATTGGCGCCTTTTCCGATGATAAAGATGTTTTCCTGATCATAGATCTTGTGGGCGATTCCGGCGATAAATTCGGTGAAACGCGGATTGAGGAGATCATTCACAAGTGAAGCGCTTTCGACAAGGGCCTTTTTGCCGACTTGCAGATCACCGGCACACGCATGGGCAAGCAGAAGGAGGATCGAAAGCTGACTCGTCGCCGCTTTGGTACTGGCGACCGCTTTTTCGGGTCCGGCATGGAGCTGGAGTGAAAAATCGGAAAGTCGCGCGACGGTCGAGCCGTCGACATTGACGATCGAGAGCACTTTGCTCCCGGCGGCACGAGCGGCTTCGATCGCTTCGATCACGTCCGCCGTCTCGCCGGATTGCGAGATGACGATCACGAGGGAATTGGGCTTGAGAAAATCATGGAAAATCGGAAACTCGCTCGCCACCACCGAATTGACGTGCATCTTGGCGATGGTGGAAAAGAAGTATTCGCCGGCAGCCGCCACCTTGTGCGCCGTGCCACACCCGATCAAGAATGTTCCGTGAGCGTTGCGGATCGCATCCGCGATGATCTGGATCTCTTTGGGGTCTTGGTCGATCGCCTTGTTGATCGTCTCCTTTTGCTCGTAGATCTCTTTGATCATGTAGTGTGCATGATTCCCTTTGCCGGTATCTTCCGGTCTGACTTCGAGTACGATATCTCGCTTGACGATCTCGTTCCCGGTCAAAAAATCGTAGACTTTTGCGCCTCTCGGGGTGATCTCGACGACTTCGTTGTCATCGATGTAATGGATCGTCTGTGTGTGTTCCAAAAATGCCGGCGTGTCACTCGCCAAAAAATATTCGCCGTCACCGATCCCCAGGATAAGCGGACTGCCGCGTCGTACCGCGACCAGCTTGTTTTCGCCATGACGCATGACGGCAAAAGCATAACGACCTTCACAACGATCGGTCGTCATTTTGGCTGCGGTCAATAAATCGTGTCCTTCATCAAGAAACTCCTCCATCAAATGTGCCAAGACTTCGGTATCGGTATCGGAAGAGAAGAAGTGTCCGCGCGATCGCAACTCACTCCGCAATTCGACAAAGTTTTCGATGATCCCGTTTTGGACAACAGCGACATTGTGTTTTTCGTCATGATGCGGATGCGCGTTCTCGGGAGTGACACC
>CAZYXI010000215.1:0-2428 GCA_964651215.1 uncultured Candidatus Peribacteria bacterium | reverse complement strand
TGCCGACAACGATATTGTCGCGGATGTAGACATTGCCGCCGCGTACCAACAAAGTCAGCGGACCCAGGTTTGGAGGAATGGTAAACGTTTTGTTGGCGAGATCACTATCATCACCGATAGTGACACTTAGTGATGAATTGCCTGATCCTTTTTCTATCCAACGCACCTTCCCATCTTGAAGCCAGGTCGTGTCATCTGAAGATTTTCCAACACGCCCGGTATTTAATTGATTCCAGTCATCGAATGAGCGGTGTTCGATTGTCTGTCCCGAAATCACGCCGTTAGGGGACGGGGTCTTGCCACCGGTCAGATCGGTATAGTTTTCGTACATGATGCGGCGGATCTCCGGACGGTCATAGACTTTTCCCACGATAGAGAATTCATCGACGCCTTCCGTCCCACCAACGATCACATTTTCGTTGTAGTCTTCACCATGCACCGAGCCGGCGATCGCCATTACTAAGAATGTGAGCGGATTGAGACTGGTGGGCGAATCAAGCGGAAATTTGACCATTTTGCCATTTCCGAAGCGTACGACCATTGCCTGGATCAACTTGGGATATTCGTCAATATTGAGGAAGGCTTGGCTGCGGCGCGGAGTACCGGTCAGATACATCGTGACCGAATCATCGACGCCGATCCCCGGGAGCTTGCGTTCATCGATCCAAAAGCGTTCTCCCTTGACGTAAAAGCCGGCGAGTTCTTCGGCGATCGTGTTCGGGAACATACTGTTTTGCCCCGGATTGAAGATCGTCGTGTTTCCCGGTCCGGTGTTTTCGATCCACGAGTTCTTTTTGAGTGTCGAGATCGGAGTACTGAGTGCCTCATCTTCGTAGAGAGCAAGATCGGCGTAATAGGTGCCGCCCGACAAATCACTCTCGAGTACAGTCTTGAGTATGGTGAGCCAGTTATATTCGCCGACAGCTACCGTTTCACTATTGTTGATCAACTGGATCTCCAAGGCATCTTCTTCACTATCGATGAGTCCAAAGCCATTAAAGTCGGTAATCGATGCCGTGATGATGGGACTGAAGGAGAGCGAAGTGTTGACCTCTTGCACTTTGGTCTGGGATTCGTAGGTATCGGTCTGTCCGACTTCGAGTCGGCGGTTGGTAATATCATAGACTTGCTTGACCGTGGTTTCGAGGCGATGGAGGCGCACATCATAGAATTCGTCGGTCGGAGCAAACGAGCTGATACCGACGACCAATTCGTCAGCTTGCGCATAGTCACCAAAGTAGTATTGGACGGTCGGATGACTCGGATTTGCCTGGTCGTATTCTGAAGCAAATATGTCGAGGTCGGTCGTCGAAAACTCTGTCGCTTCGCGGATCTGACCGGTGTTGTCGACCTGGTCGAGCATGACATCATCCCAGAAGACGGCGCGGAGATCGACTTCTTTTAAGACTGCGTCATTCGTGTCTTGATATTTGTATTCCTTACCGACCGGATTATTGAAGCGGTCCACAAGCTTGATGTTGAGATTTGCGGCGCTAACGCCATCGGCAACGAGCGGTTCGGTCGAATTTGAGATGATAATGGTATCATCGTGCTCCAGATCCGGCTCTGCCGCGACGATCTGGAAGATATATTCTTCACTGAAGTCATGCGGTGGATCTTCGGCAGGGAGCTCGTCACCATAGACCGGGAAATCAGCACTGTATCCTTGGCGGTCGAGTACCGTACCACGCACTCGATAAATACCGGGCTTGCGGGTGATCAGGTTGGTTCCATCGCCTTCGATCGTCAGCCAGAGTTTGCCATCGATGACTGCATCGGGATTTTCGCAATCGATCGAGAAATCGTTGATATCACTTAATGTCGACGCAACGGTACCATCCGGATTCATCTGCTCGATAATAATTCCGGTACTGTCTTCGCCGCCGGAATTGTCGTCACAGATGAGCTCTTCAGAGAACGGACTGTTGCTGCGTTCGGCAATAGCATAGGTGTAGTCGGCTTCGCGCGCATCAAAGACGATATACTTGTTTTCTTCGATCAGTTGCGGTTCTTTGTCCTCGCCACAACTCCATTCGGTAATGGAGAAAAAATCTTCCGCTTGCGCCGGGTCCATTCCGAGTGCCGTCAAGTCCTCGTGCCCAAAGGCGACCCAGCCCATCGCCGGCGACCACGCATTTCCCGAAAAGTGCCCAAGAGTAAGATGTCCATCGTCACTATCCGGTATCTCTGTATTGTCACAGGAGATCTGCACATCGATCTGCTCTGTGGTGGCGGTCGATGCTACCGACATATCGGCAAGATAGGTCGCTTCATCAAAATACAAATAGTCTCCCGTTGCTTCGATGAGCGCTTTGCCGGTGAGCTTGGAAAAATCATTACTATTATCGATCTCGTTGCTGACGCCCTAATCATCCGATCCGCAATCGTCCGCGATCTGACCACCACCGTCACGGACGATGCCGGTGTC
>CAZYXI010000214.1:0-2441 GCA_964651215.1 uncultured Candidatus Peribacteria bacterium | reverse complement strand
CTTCGAGTGACTTTTTATTCAGGACTTTGCTCGGGCAACGGACGGCAAAGTCAGCGAGCGATGCAAACGGTTCGCCGCCACGCGCGCTGACAATGGTTTCGACCACGCTGTCGCCCACGCCTTTGATCGCGCCCAATCCGAAGCGGATCCCGCCATCGGGCAAGGCGGTAAAATTGGTGCCGCTTTCATTGACACTTGGTGGCAGCACCTCGATCCCCAATTCGCGACATTCTTCGATATCGATCACGACGCGGTCGGTATTGTTGCGGTCGGCGGCAAGCAGCGCCGTCATAAACTCGGTCGTATAATTCGCTTTGAGATACGCGGTCTGATAGGCGATCATCGCATAGCCGGCGGCATGGGATTTGTTAAATCCATACCCGGCGAACGGTTCGATGACTTTGTCAAAGATCTGCACCGCCATTTGCTCGCTGTGCCCCTTGGCGGCGGCACCTTCGATAAATTTTTCACGCTGGGCGGCGAGCTCGCTCGCAATTTTTTTGCCGATCGCACGACGTAGGAGGTCTGCCTGTCCGAGGGAAAAACCGGCAAAGACTTGGGCGATCTGCAAGATCTGCTCTTGGTAGATGGCGATGCCAAAGGTCTTGTCCAATATCTGTTTGAGCGACTCATGAAGGTAGCTCACCTCTTTTTTGCCGTGTTTGCCGGCGATATAATCCGGGATCCACTCCATCGGACCCGGGCGATAGAGTGAGACCATAGCGATAATATCTTCCAGGTTTGTCGGCTTCAGCTCCTTCAGGTAGCGGCGCATACCGGCGGATTCCAGCTGGAAGACCCCCGTTGTTTGCCCTTTGGTGAGGAGCGTGAAGGTTTTTTTGTCATCGAGCGGAATGGCATCGAGATCGATAATGGTCTGACTGCGTTCTTCGATGATCTTGAGGGTATCGACGAGGATGGTGAGGTTTTTGAGTCCCAAAAAGTCCATCTTCAAGAGGCCCATCTCTTCCACCGGCTTTTGCGAAAATTGGGTGATGATCGTTTGGTCGTCCTTGGGTGCGCGTTGCAACGGGACATGTTTGGTGATCGCTTCCGGCGAGATCACCACCGCGCAAGCGTGTACCGAAACATGTCGCACCGAACCTTCGAGACGCTTTGCAATGCGCCAGATCTCTTGAAAGCGCGGATTTTCATCCAGCGCCTTTTTGAGGTCGGGAGCGGTTTCGAGCGCTTCTGCGAGGGTGATCCCCGGTCTTTCGGGGATCAGTTTCGCAAAGAGGTTCATCTCGGCGAATCCCAGCCCGAGCACGCGTCCGACATCTTTGATCGCCGCACGCGCCGCCATCGTTCCAAAGGTACAGACTTGGGCGACACGGTCATCGCCATAGCGTTCGCGCACATATTGGAGCACTTCGTCACGGCGGTCATCGGCAAAGTCGATATCGATATCCGGCATCGAGATGCGTTCGGGATTCAAGAACCGTTCGAAGAGCAGATCGTATTTGATCGGATCGATATTCGTGATCCTGAGAGCGTAAGAAACCAGCGATCCGGCGGCACTTCCACGACCCGGTCCGACCGCGATGCCGTGCTCTTTTGCCCATTTGACAAAATCCCACACGATCAAAAAATATGCCGGAAACCCCATTTCGCAGATGATGCGGAGTTCGGTGTCGAGCCGCTCGCAAATGACCTTTTCCTCTTCGCTTTGCGGATTCTTGACATCAAAATCATAGCGTTTTTGTACTCCGATTTCGCAGACTTCGCGCAGATGTTGATCGATCGTCGTGCCTTCCGGCACCGGAAATGGCGGCAAGAGATACTTACCGAATTCGAGATCGACATGGCACTCACTGGCGATCTTCACCGTGTTTGCGCACGCCTCCGGGAGGTCGGCAAAAATCCGCTGCATCTCTTCGGGAGTGCGGAGCGAAAAATCATCCCCCAGCATGGTCGGACGACTCGGGTCGGTGCGTTGGGCGTTGTCGCGGATGCAGGTCATGATATCCTGCGCGTCCGCATCTTCGGGGGTCGGGTAGTGGACATCGTTGGTCGCCACCAATCGTATCTTGAGCTCCTCAGCGAATTCCCTGAGTCGCGCTTCCACTTCGCCAAGGTCACGCCGTGTGATCGGGTGGCGTTGGATCTCGAGATAAAAATCATCCCCAAAGATTTCTTGGTATTCTCCGATAATCGCCTTCGTTTTTTCCGGTTTGTCGCCTTTGAGGATCGATTGGGCGATCTCGCCTTGCAGTCCGCCGGAAAGTGCGATCACGCCTTCGGCATGTTTTTTGAGCAAGTCCTTGTCGACCCGCGGTCTATAAAACATGCCACTGAGGTTCGCTTCGGTCGAGAGCACGAGCAGGTTTTGGTAGCCGATATTGTTCTTTGCCAAGAGCACGAGCTGAAAACTCTGCGCATCCATCGGTTCGCGGTCAAAGCGACTGCGGAGAGCGACAAACGCGTCATATCCCAAAATC
>CAZYXI010000213.1:0-2450 GCA_964651215.1 uncultured Candidatus Peribacteria bacterium | reverse complement strand
CGGATTGATCGAAGAGAGCACCGCTTGCGGCACTTCTGTAAACAGGATGGCATTAGCGATCGGATCATCCGAGCGGAAAAAATCGGCAAAGTTGGAGCCAAGCAGGCTCATCGCCATCGTATTCGGATTGATCGTCCGGATATCGGCAGTATCGATGCGGAAAACGATCGGCAGGCTGATCCGGAGCGGCTCATACCCGGCGGCATTTGCGATCAGCCGCAACGAGCCGGTCTTTTCTGTAGCAACGATACCGAAGCGATTCTCTCCGAGTGAGCGGATCGAGACATTCTCGGCGGTATCGGTTGTCGCTTCGAGTGTGACCGCATTTGCAGGAGAGACAAAACGACCGCTCTCATCGACCGCTGTGATTTCGAGTACCACTTCTTCACCGGCATAAGCGGCTTTGGGTGGACTGCGTAATTGAAGGGTGTCTCCGCCTTGTCCTCCGATAAGACCTTCTTCACTCTCTCGTGTCGCGGAGACTCCAAATTGTGCCGGTGCAAATCCGGGCAGCGTCACGGTGAGGATGAAGGACGCGTCGCCATTGTGGAACACGACCACTTCGCCATCGCCATCGGTGATGGGAATATCCGCCGACAACAGTTGTGCCGCAGTCGTATCCGAAACCTGCGCGACCGCTTGTCCTTCGTATCCGGAAAGTTTGATGCCGTTTTCATTCAAGACGCTGACGCGGAAGACTTTGGTATCCTCACCTCCCCCACCGGTCGGTTCCAGCTGCAATCTGCCGGCGCCGATCATGGCAAAGACCAACTGAGCATCGCCAAAGCGATCGGCAGAGACTTGGATACCGGCGCGCCCGTCTCCGGTGACCGTCACCGGCAAGACAAATTCGCCGCTAAAGGTCGTGTCGCGATACTGCCCATCGACTGCGCCGCTTTGCGAATTGGTACCGACGATCTCAAGATCGCCGATCGGCTCCGCGACAAAGTCGATCCCTCCGGTGATCAGCGATCCGTCCGGACGCTCAAAGCGGATCGTGACGGTGGCGGATTCGCCGGAGAGCAGATAATTCCCGGACGAACCGCTGATGCTGATCCGTGCACCATTCGGGACTTGGGGCGGACCGGCATTCCAAGCGTCACTGTAAATGTCGTAGTCGCTTTCTCCCAAAACACCGGTATAACTGCATTGCGGCGACATCTCGATCGTGAGTGGTTTGCTCAAAGTATCATCAAGCCAACACTGCATCGCAGGCAGCCATTCCGTGATCGGGACGCCGGTCATGTAGGCGTCTTCGGAGCACTGATTCTCTTCCTCTTCTTCCGGTGGCGTTTCTTCTTCATCCGCAGCTTCTGGATCGGGTGTCGGTTCGGGCTCCTCGGTCTCTACCGTCGGCAAGGTCGCATCCCAATCGGAATCATCACCCGGAATATAGACACGCTCTTCGCCTCCCCACCAGATCTCATCGGCATTTCCAAGTGCTCGCATACTGCTAAACTCAAACCCGTTCGAGGTACCATTGAGGTAATCCGGCGTACCGGTGCCAAAAAAGAGTTCGAGCGCTCGGATGTGTTTTTGGTCGGCATTATAGCGGCGCCATTGCCCGAATTCTTCCAATGGTTCGGCACCGAATTCGCTGACGGATTGGTCATAAAACGGGATGACAAAACCACTCCCGGGGTCCGGTGCCACCGCAAAAGTGATCGTCTGCGGATACCACCGCTGCAAATGCGGCATCGGATAATACTCGAGACAATACGGACTCAAGGGATTATTGAGGCATTGCGGACTGGGCGGAGCGATCCAGGTGGTGAGGCTGCCGCCCTCCTGCGCGACAAATTCTTGGTACGAAATAATATCACTGCGGTCGAGATCGAGATCCGAATTGTCATAGGTGGTCGGATCGACGATATTTTGAAACAGTCCTTCGATCTGCTGCCTAAGGTCGGCAGGGGCGCTTTCGATATACCGGATCCAGAGATCATCAGAGTCACCACCACCCAGGCGATTCCGCAAAATGTCTTCCGCTTGCTTCCAGACTTCATCGACTTGGTACTCCAAATACGGCATTCCTTGATACGGTTCGACACGCCAAAAATCCGTGACAAATCCCTCCCGGATCGAGACCGGCGCGGTGGGAGCAAGAGGCGATTCTCCTTCGATGAGCGCATCCTCCTCTTCCGGTTGCGGCGCTTCGTCATTCGGCGATTCCGGTGTTTCCGCAGCAGGATCACCTGCCGGTGCCTCGGGGTCGACCGGTTCCGGCTCGGGAAGCGGCGGATTGATAAACTCGGTCGTCGGCGCCATGTGGTATTCGAATGGCTGTGACTTGAGGTAGCCCACGTAGCTGATAAAATTCGAGCGGAGATTCTGGATGCGGATCTGCTTTTCAAAATCATCATATGCTGTGCGGAATTTGTTGTAGATGCTGCCCGTGTCACCTTCTTTCAAAAAATCACTTTCTACCAGATCCGGCAGGATCACTTTGA
>CAZYXI010000212.1:0-2477 GCA_964651215.1 uncultured Candidatus Peribacteria bacterium | reverse complement strand
AGTTAAAGAGTTGATCGGTACCGCCCAGTTCGACATCGGCTTTGATCGCGACCGAGTCATAGCCTTGCATCAGCGGATAAAAAAACTCGACCATGTTGATATCGCGATTGTTCTTCATCCGTTCTTGAAACATATCGCGCTGGATCATCTGCGACACGGTAAAACTGCCGGCGAGCTTCAGAACATCTTCAAAATCCATCTTTGCGAGCCAATCGCCGTTTTCCACCACTTCCGTTTTGTCGATGTCGAGTACTTTGCCGGCTTGCTTGAGGTACGATTTCATATTCTTGCGGATTTCGGCATCCGTGAGCGGCTGGCGCATTTTGTCCTTGCCGGTCGGGTCGCCGATCTTGCCGGTAAAAGTACCAAACAGCAGCACGACTTGATGTCCGAGTCGTTGAAATTCCGCCAGTTTCCTGAGTGCCACCAGATGCCCGACATGAAGGTCGCTGCCGGTCGGGTCGATGCCAAGTTTGACGCGGAGTTTTTTGCCGGACTGTAATTTTTTCTCCAGATCTTTTTTGATATTGATCTCGACTACGCCGCGGCTTAACAATTGCTCGATTTTGTCGCTCATTTCTGCAAAAATTCGACTGTTATTCTATCCAAAATCTTGTGGAGAAAGCAAAGCGAGTCGTTTCTATCGATGCCAAGCAGCGACTTGACGACTTTGTCGCAAGGGAATTTGGCGTGACGCGCTCGCAAGCGAAACAGTGGATCGGCAGTGATTCGGTCTTTGTAAACGGCACACTGCAGAGCAAAGCCGGGGTGCTCGTCAAAGCCGGCGATGTGCTCGAAATCACTCTTCCCACCGAGCACAATCCGGCTGCCGCTGTCGAAAAACCGCTCGTGATCATCTTCGAAAATGCCGATCTTATCATTGTCGACAAACCGGCAGGCATCGTGACACATCCCGATGCCAACCATCAGTCCGATTCACTTGTGCAGCGCGTGCTGGCGCACACTTCACTCTCATCCGTCGGACTGCCGGAGCGACCGGGCGTTGTGCATCGGCTCGACAAAGACACTTCGGGACTCGTCATCTTCGCCAAAACCGACGAGGCACATCACGCGCTCACTAAGATTTTTGCCGACCGCAAGATCGCCAAATATTATCTTGCGCTTGTGCATGGTGGCGGCAAACTGCCTGACAGTGGAACGATCGAAGCACCGATCGATCGCAATCCGCGCGACCGCAAAAAAATGGATGTCTCCGCCTCCGACAAGGCAAAACATGCGATTTCCCATTTTACCGTTTTGCAAAGATTTCCCCATGCGACTCTTGTGGAAGTCAAAATCGAGACCGGTCGCACGCACCAGATCCGCGTGCATTTTGCCGCCATCGGACATCCGGTCGTGGGCGATATCACCTATGGCAATGCCAAACTCGATCGCCAACTCGAAAAAACCATCGGAAAAAAAATCCCCCGACTTTTGCTTCATGCCGAGCGGCTGCGGTTTGTACTCCCAGGCGAAAGCGAAGAGCAGGAGTTTACGGCAGAGATGCCGGAGGAGCTGAGATTACTGCTTTAGATTCGCTTTGCATTTGCTCCTCTAGGAGTTTTTGGTTTAAGTAAGATTGGATTAGGTTGAGTTGACTCTGTAACTCTTCAATATCATCGTGCATCTCAGTTTCCATTTTTTGTTGTTCGACCAAGACTCTCACATATTCTTCGTACCTATCCGATCGCCAAATTGCTGTATCAATAATGACGGTTATAAAACCGATGAATACTACAGTAAAAGCCCCTCCGATCAACAGTTGTTGAAAATTTACAGTGGATGATAAATTGTCTATTTTCACTTCTGATTTTTCATGTAAAGCCTGAATACCTTTCGTCAAATCTATTAAATTCTCTATTTTTATATTTTGATTAGTTCCACTCTGTACCGTGGACAGAACTTCATTTTCAAGGCTATCAAACCTGTTCTGAAGGTTGCCGACAGATGTGTTGCCTTCAGTCTGTGGCATCAATAAATTTAACAGTCATAAACCTGTACCCTATCTCAACGAAATTTGCTTCATCACTTCGTTTTACCTTAAAGCTAAACCTATGGTCACCTTCATTTTCAAAATTAATTGCTGTAAATATGTTAACCCCAATACTATTACCATCGTCGCCAATTTCGGCAGCAGTAGGTATAGTGTGTTGTGCCTCACTTTGCGTCCCATAAATCTCCAATTTCGTTTCATATGAACCGGGGGGACCGTAAAAATTGACAGCTATTACAAATTTCTTTACATATTTTGTGTTTTCATCGGCGTTCACCGGTCGCTTAAATGCTGTGCTGTCAAAATCATTGATGATACTGATATTCTTTGTCTCTTCTTGAATTATAATGTTCTCACATATGTGAAAAAATTTGAGCTTTATTTCATTAATATCGGGCATTTTTTGGATTCAAATATCATTATTATATTTACTCCTTTTTCACTATTTGAGCAAGTTTTCATAATCTAGCATCTTGAATCCAAA
>CAZYXI010000211.1:0-2533 GCA_964651215.1 uncultured Candidatus Peribacteria bacterium | reverse complement strand
CCACACACAGCATCGAAACAGCATTTCTTTTGCAAGAAAACATTCGCCCTCATAAAAAAAGAAGCCTGGTTTCTTAATATCGGCAGAGGAAACAGCGTTGATGAAAATGACCTCATGCAAGCGCTGCATACGAAACAAATCGCCGGCGCCGTACTTGATGTTTTTGGCTCTGAGCCGCTTCCAAGCGATTCGCCACTCTGGGAAACACCGGACATCTTCATCACTCCGCATGTTTCCGGCTATGTCACGAATGAGCGGATTTTTGAAATATTCGCCCAAAATTATGATCTGTATCGCCAACAAAAACCGCTTCTCTACCAAGTCGATTTTGCGAAGGGCTACTAAATCTGCAGGGACAGAAAAAGCGTTTCTTTTCTAAGAAAAAGCACGTACAATCCTGAGCAAATCATACTGTAGAGTCGCATCTCTCGTCTTGCCCATGCCGGAAAAGAAACCCGACCCACTCGAAAGACTTCGCAAAAAAACGGCGACCGTACCGACAGAGCCCGGCATTTATCGCTTTTATGACAGTGCCGGCGAACTCCTTTACGTCGGCAAAGCAAAGCAGCTGCGGAATCGTGTCCGCAGTTATTTTCAAAAAAGCGCCGATCACGCCCCCAAGACCAGACGCATGCTCACCAAGATCGCTTCTTTTGATTTTGTCACAACGCGCAGCGAGATCGAAGCGCTGATGCTCGAAGCGAATTTTATCCACGAACACCGTCCGCCGTTCAATGTGCTCTTGAGGGACGACAAGCATTTTTTGTATATCAAGATCAGCAAAGACCCGTTTCCGATCGTGAGTTTTGTACGACAGATCGACAATGACAAAGCGACTTATTTTGGTCCCTATGCCAAGGCGAGCGAAGTGCGCAAGACGATCGAGTTTTTGCGAGAAGTCCTCCGCTTTCGCAATTGTCGGGTCGAAATCTCGCCGGAAGGCAAAACCATCCGCAATCCCGAAAACCGCAAAATCCCCTGTCTTGACCACCAGATCGATCGGTGCAGCGCTCCGTGTGATGCACGGATTTCGCAAGCGGAATATGCCGAAGACATCAAACAACTGATCCAGTTTTTGCGTGGTGATTCGAATCCCGTCAAAAAAAAGTTGCAAACCGAGATGATGGCGGCAGCGGAAAAGAAAGAATTTGAGCGAGCGGCACGCTTTCGGGATCTGCTCAAATCGATCGAATGGGTCGATACAAAGCAGTCTGCGAGCATTCCGCAAGACTTTTCCGCCGATGTGATCGGTATGGCGTTCGGCGAGGTGAAGAGCTTTTTCCATGTCCTATTCGTGCGCCACGGCAAAGTCTTGCGTTCGGAGAATTTCCATATCGTCAGTGCCGCGACCGCCGAAGAGACCTTCTTGGCATTTTTGCGCGATCACTTCGCTTTTTTCCCGGATGTGCCGGAGATCACGCTCGTTTCGGATGTGTTTCCGGAAAACGATCATCCGCTCTGGGAAGAATTTGCCACGCATATCACCGGCAAGGCGACCGAGATCCGCATCCCCAAGCGCGGTATCAAGCGCGAACTACTCGAACTCGCGGAAAAGAACGCCAAATTACAAGCGGCGAATTCGAAAGCGAGTTTTGAAGAAGATGTCCTCGATCGCCTCCAAAAAGCGCTCAAACTCCCCCGACGCCCCGAACGGATCGAATGCTACGATGTCTCACACCTGTCCGGCACGCATCCGGTCGGTTCGCGCGTGGTCTTTGTCAACGGCAAACCGGAAAAAAGCGAATACCGCAAATACAAGATGAAAACGCTGCCACTGGGCAAGATAGACGATTTCGCAGCCATGAAAGAGCTGGTGGGCAGACGTCTCAAACAGCTCGAACGTGGTACGGAAATCCTCCACATGAACGAAATCACTCATAAAAAAAAGATTGCAGAAATCGAGGCCATGTTGCAAGAACAAAACCTACTAACCGGCCTCACCATCGAGAAACAGTTCGAGTTCCGTGAAATCATTACCGGAAAAATCGTCGGTTATGCGCGCACCCGGCGCTATGAGCGCTCACTCGAGATTGGCGGTGTCTATGTCTTACCCGAATTCCAAGAGGGTGGAATGGGAACAGAAATTGTCAAAACGTTGGTCATGAGCTGTTCCGAGAAATACGTTCGTGTGCTGGTACGCCGCAAAAAACTACGATGGATCATTGCCCTCAAAGCGATTGGTTTTGTGGAAGAGAAAAATGCACCTAAGGCGTTTCTGGAGTTGATTGCACAAAAAAAAGCGGAAGATGGTATCGAACGGTTTGTGATGAAGCTCAGCCCTGCTGGCTTGCGGCAGGAAGTCAACAAAGTCCCTGATCTGCTCGTGATCGATGGTGGCAAAGGGCAACTATCGGTCGTGGTCAGTCTGCTGCGCAAAATGAACCTCTTCCGCAAAATCCCCGTCTGCAGTCTTGCCAAAAAAGAAGAACAGGTGTTTGTGCCGGATACGCCGCAACCGTTGCCGATCGCCAAAGATTCTCCGGAAAACGAACTCTTGCAGCGCATTCGTGACGAAGCTCACCGGTTCGCGATT
>CAZYXI010000210.1:0-2570 GCA_964651215.1 uncultured Candidatus Peribacteria bacterium | reverse complement strand
AGCGTCATCAAAGCGATCGAGGGAACGAGCGCCTTGTGGAATAAAGTACGTCGTACCGGTCTGACGCAACAATATTATAGTGACTCGATCGGTGATGCCATTACCAATTGATACCGGAAGTGGTGACGGTTTCGGTCCAGGGACCAGCCGGCACATCTGCCGCATCGACAAAGCGCCAACTGACATACTGATTTCCGATCATGCCGAGGCAATCGCGAAAAGCGGGTGAAAGATCGATGCCCGCGCCGACTCCGAAGCGATTGTCCGGTTCGGCATCACCGAAAACATAGTCAAAATCATCCTCTTCGTAGGGTCCGACATCCTGCCATTGCCCGTAGCAGGTATTGCCATTGTAAACGACTTCGATCCAGGCGTTCTTGATGATGGTCTGAAGGTGCTGCTTTTCTGCAAACCAAGGGATCAAAGCGGCGGATGCTTTGCGCTCGCCATTGTCGTCCAGATCGTTGTACGGCAGCGCATAATAAAAAGGGTTTTCGAGAGGGATAAAGTCGCAGGGACGAAATCCGCAGCGATCATCCGGATCATCGTATCCGCCAAAACTTCCTACCCAATCGATATCCCATGCGCTCATAACGTTCGTGATGAATCCGTTGTCTTCTCCGGCACCTTCACCCGCCCAAAATACCGTTGCGAGCACTGTTTTGTAAGAAGCATCGGCGGCATCGGACGGCACCGGAGTATCGGAGGGAACGGGAGTCGGTTGGGGGGTCTGCTGCATCGCGAGATACTCTTGCGCCTGAAAGATCAAGAGCGCCATCTCCCCTCGGTTGAGTCGTGCAAAGGGATCGGCTGTGATCTTCCGGAGCAGTCCGTGTTCGTTTGCCGTTGAGAGATAGGGTTGGTACCACTCGCGATATGTTCCGGGAAGGAGTGGAATATCGAGGCTTTCTAGCACGATCTTTGTCGCCTCGGCGACTCGCACCGGATCTTCACCCCCATACATCCCGTTGTCGTACCCGTTTACCACTCCTTCGCGCTTCGCCACACAGAGGAAAGGTTCCGACCAATGCTTATCGGGAACATCGGCAAAACGATGGGCATCGATATCGCAAAAATCGATCACGGATTCGGGATAGACACTCGCAATAATGATCTTGAGAAAATCATAGCGATTGATGCGATCGTTCGGTCTAAATGTCCCATCGGCATATCCCTCCACGATCCCCTCGGAACGGAGAAACTCGATCGCCTCGGAATAGTCGGAATCAGAAGCGACGTCTTGGAATGTCGCCCACGCGACGGGAAAAGCTATCAGAGAAACAAGGAATGCTCCACTAAGGAGAGAGGTGCGAGTCATCATCGGTATAGAAAGAGGAAAGCGTCGTTCTTGATCTGCATCCAAGCCTGATCGTCTTTCGACAAAAGCCGATATGGAGTATTCCACATCGGCTTTTGATTATCAAAGCAAAGCGAAAGGATCGATCATCGTTTCAATCCTTCGGCCAAAGTCACCACTTCGACGTTTTTTGATGCGACATAGTCGACGATCTGTTCAAAAATCTCCACGCTGTTGCCATAGAAAACACCGGTGTCATCGACTTGATGGAATGTGAGCACCAGCCATTTGTTTTCGGCGATCGCCGTATCGACCCATCCCTTTGCTTCGGCGAGCGTTGTCTCGCTGTTGAATTCTTGTTCGTAGAGGAGGTATGGATTGGTACTGCTCGTATTGTAACCGCGCTGGACGGTACGCGCACCGATATAACCGGCGTTTTGGACGGATTGGACGATGTTGGCGTTGTACTCGCCGAACGGATAAACGAATGTCTCGATGGAACCGATGCCGATATCAAGCAGGTCCTGCTTGGAACCGACGACCTCACTCGTGAGTTGAGACGCGGTAAGTTGTGGCAAATGGGCATGCGTGCGTGTATGAGAACCGATTTCATGACCATTGTCATACAGCTCTTTGACGCGAGCAGGAGTCATATAAGAAGTAACGGAGGTGGAATTGGTGGGAGCGTTGTTCATCTCATCGGTGATAATATAGAAGGAACCTTTGAACCCTACCGCCTCGAGCACCGGAGCAACATTGCTATAATGCGAGTTCCAGCCGTCATCGAAAGTGAAAGAGATAAGTCCATCGGTGGGCGGAGTACCGCCGCCGCCGTTGCCGGATGAGGTGATACTGATGTCATCGATGGTGAGATTTCCGACGCTGACGAGGGAGTGGAAGACGGTCAAGCCGACAGTATCGGCGGGAGGATTGATCAGTCCGGTCACTTCCGTCCAAGCGCTCGATGCCGGCACCGAAGCGATGAAGGCATAGTCAAAAGTGCCGTTAGCAAGGCGGAATTGTGCGGTGAGGTTGGTTTCGACATCCGACTTGTAGTAGCCGCGATATGTATAGGTATTTCCTTCGGAAGCGGCGATTTCATCCGCATACCACTTGGCGTCACCATCGGTATAGGTGCTGATCGCCACTTTCGCGCCCTTGGCGCCGGTACGAGCATCAGCCGGATAGGTGAATTGACGGTCGTTGGTGCCAAAGCCACCTTGGTTCCAATTTGCAGGCGAAGCGGTACCGGTTTCAAACGAAGGATTACTGA
>CAZYXI010000209.1:0-2571 GCA_964651215.1 uncultured Candidatus Peribacteria bacterium | reverse complement strand
CTGCGTAACTGGGAGATTCCGACCAAGTTGGGTGCGATCATCGAATTGCCTCTTGGCATTTCCGCCATTCCCGACACCACATTTGCTCCGATCGACAGTATCGAGTTTCGTCTGGCGGGAGTCCCCGAATTTTTGGAATTGCAAGAAGGAGCGACCTTTCCCGGTTTTCATCTTGATATCGTGCAAAACCCCGGGCAATCGCTCATGACGAACGACATCAGTATTTTTATCACACCGGAAGAATTTTCCGATGAAGATGACGGTATTCCCGGCGCACCGGCGAATGATCCATTGGAGCAGCTGATCGCCGCCACGGACGAAATCCTCCGGATCTCATTCCGTATCGCCGCCATGCCGACCACCGATACCGAGCCGATTTCCGTTGCCGGTATCCTGACAGCGCGAGATGGTGACTTTACGCGTTTTTATGCCGATGCCAATCCCGATTTGCCCGGCAACAACAATGGTACGCTTGTACTCGATCCGCAATTCGCCGCCTATCCGCATATCATCTCGACCCGCGCGGTGACCGACGACCTGATCGAACTTGTTTTTGACACCGATCTGCTTGCAGGAGTGAGCAATCCGGGTGCCGAAAATACCGCGAACTACGAGATCTACGCTTGCAAGACTACGATCCCCGGTATCGATCCGAACGATCCCAATAGCGCCGATGCCGAAAACTGCCGCATGATCACGCAAGAAAGTCTCGCTGATCCGGGTGTACCGGTGCTCGCCGAGCTCGATGCCGAAGATGCGAGTATCGTCCGTCTGACGACCGATATCGGCAGCTCGCTCATCGATGGCACCCACTACATCGTACTCGTCAAAAATATCGGTAATGTCGCCGCCGATGAGTTTTTGCCGGCGGAAGGGATCTTTTCCCAAACGTTCGTCTGGACAAGTCATCCGACGATCAAAAAGGTCGTCGCCAAAGATTACGGCATCCTCCATGTCGAATTCAACGGGACGGTCTGCGCTGCCGAAGCTCCGAACGACCCGACCGATCCGATGAATTATCAAGTGATCGCCTGTAATCTCGATTCGCCATACACACAGTGCATCGAAAAGAACAATGGCGCAGAGAGTGATTTGGCGGTCTTGGATGTGATGTTCGATGGCGACCGTATCGCCGCGCTCTTTACCGAACCGCAACAAGAAAATGTCTACTACATCGTGCGTGCCGAAAATCTGCGCGACAGCACCTGCGCCGAAGAGTCCACGATTCCACCGGAAGTCGATGTCGTTTCTCCGCAATTTTTGGGATACAACTCCATTGCGACCGGCGGCGAACTGGCGATCGCCCTCTCCGAGTCGGAGCAGATCCATCTGCCCTGGCGAGAAGAACTTCACCTGAAGCCGACCGGCGGCATCGCTCCCTACGAATGGTTTATCGAACCCGCGGAAGCCGGTCAGCTCGAAGTGGACAGCGAGACGGGAGCGATCGTCTTTCGTCCGCGCCTGATCGATGACAACAATCAAACGGCTCAAGACGAACGGGATGTGATCCTGACTCTGGTCGATGCCGCCGAGTCGGTATCGACGATCTCCATCCATGTCTTGCGCAGAGGGGATCTGGGCGGCAGAAGTCCGCAACTCCTCGACAAAAGCGATATTCAGGATGTCAATGATATTGCCGCCGGCTGGAAACGATGAAAACTTTCCCTCTCAAACACAAACGGCTGATCGTTTCGATGCTCCTTTTTTTGTGCGCGATCGTCTTGACGGGTTGTGATCAAAATCCGAATCCCGAAGTCAATTCGCCACAATCCTTCGTCCGAAAACCGATCGCCGAACCGCCAAGCGGCGTGATCCCGATGGAAATCGCAAGCGGGCAAACGCATTTTGCCTTTGGGGATGAAACGGTGATCGAGATCGAAAGCGGCGATACTGTCGAACTTCCGGTACGGTTTACTCCGGTCTACGAGCCGATCTCGTCCGTACAGATCGGGCTTTTCTTTGATCCGAACATATTTACTGTCGACACGATCGTCCCCGGAGAAGGAGTCCGACCTTTTTATACGAATATTGACCACGAGAACGGCATTCTTTCCTTTGTCGCGGGGACGGATGCGTCGCGGTTTGGAGCAGATCAGATCGCATTTACTCTTCAGCTGCAAAGCAAAACGGATGCCTCAGCCGGAGAAAGTGTAGTCACGTTCATCCCACACGAAATGGCAGCCCTGCTTCCGGATGTCGCCAATACCGATACCGCTGTTCTTGATCCGCTTCCCAAGCAGCGTGTTTTCCTTCGCTCTCCTTCCGAATCATGACAAAATCCCTTTTTTCTTGGGCGATCGTCTCCATGGTGCTTGGACTCCTGGTTGTTATGTTTTCGCTCGCGCATCTTACTTCACAAGCGGCGAGTGGCGATGCCGATCTTTCGCTTGCTCTCAATACAACGACCATTGCACCCGGACAGCAGACAAATGCCACGATCATGCTCGACAGTTCCGGACTGATTTTGAGCGGTGCCGAAGAGATCAGTACCATCAGTATTTTTCTCGAGTTTCCGGCGGACAAACTGGAAGCGCTCGGACCGATCGATTTTACCAGCAGCGCGTTTCCGAC
>CAZYXI010000208.1:0-2610 GCA_964651215.1 uncultured Candidatus Peribacteria bacterium | reverse complement strand
GGCAATCAGAATCCGAATCAGGTGATACGAATAGCAGTGATGTCACTCCTACAACCGAACAATCCGCGCAGATGCTTCAAGATACGTTTCGGCGGGATTTCGTCAATGGATACAAAGGACATTTTAAAGAAAAAATAAATGGGAAAATTATAATTCCGGACACCAAAAGGGCGAACAAACAGATTCTAAAAGAGCTTCTACTCGTTATCATACGCAAATATTATTTGCTACTTTTAAGCTACAAACCTGCTATTGATGAAGATCATCAAATCATACCCGAATATTTGTTGCAGAAGGCTTGGTTGGAAAATATCTTTATCCCAAAAGAGTATTCGAGAGCAACTCTTGATAGTGTTTTACAAAATTTACTCAAAGAGTTGATACAAGAAGGACAAATCACTCGAGTCTCGATTGGTAAAAAAAAACGTATTACCCTTCCCTCAAACAAAGTATAACGCAATGAAATAATCTTACTCCACCAACACCCTTAAATAGTCAGTTGTTGCAAATGCAATTATCATGGTAAAATATAAATAATACCAAATGCAATCGTCTTCAGTTCTTCAAGTGCGATCAAGGAGCGCCGAGACCTTTGTGAAAATCAGTCCCACCACTTCTTTCCCCCTGATATTCCATGCTGCAGACACTCACGATCATTGAAGACATCGATGCAAAATCTGCGCATCACATCGCTATTGTCCAGCTTTGTGGCGCGGTACAGGGTGAATCGGGGAATCAGATCTTTGATGAGATCGACCGCTTTGCCAAAGCGCATCCGCAGGTCGCAAAATACATCTTCGATCTTGCCGATCTTACCGCTCTTGATTCTCATATGATCTGCAATCTGATCTATTTTTTTCAGCAGCTCAAAGATACGGAGAAGTCGTTGGTCATCGCACGACCGGATCCGGAAATCGCTGCGATCCTGGATAATGTCGGAGTCAGTAAGGCGATCGAGGTCTATAACCATCTCGAAGAAGCGAAGGCGGCACTCTGCGGCACACTCGTATTCTGATCACAACGAATCTACCCTCGCTTAAAAAAGGGATTTGGTGATTTTGCTTGAGAAATCGCGGATCACTTCAGTTCGACCAACTCAAACTCAAACTCGCCCGCCGGCGCGATGATGGTGAAGCGGTCGCCTTTCTTTTTGCCGAGGAGTGCTTTGCCGATCGGGGATTCGTTCGACAGCCGCGATTTGAGGGGATCGGTTTCGGTCGAACCGACAATGGTGAATTCTTCCGCCCCTTCTTCTTTTTTGGTGAGGTTTTTGATCTTTACCGTCGTTCCGATCTGTACGGATTTGCCGGAATGCGCCTTTTTTTCATCGATGACCTGGGCGTTCTTCACCATTTTTTCGAGCTCCACGATACGTCCTTCCACAAAGGCTTGTTCGTTCTTTGCTTCTTCATATTCCGAATTTTCGGACAGGTCACCGTACGAGATCGCCTCTTTGAGGCGCTCGGCGACTTCTTTGCGCTTTTCGCCCTTGAGACTGTGCAATTCGTCTTTTAGTTTGTCGAGACCCTCTTGGGTAAGGATCACCGCTTCATCATTGGTGAGGGTGGCATTTTTGTCGGTGGTCGGGGATTTTTTGGTCGGCATGCAGGAGAAAAAATGAAAGAAATTGTTTTGTAACGATCACAGTTCGAATTCGGACCAATCATCCGCTTTGGGCGGTGAAGCGATCTTTTTTTTGGTCTTGGTGCCTTTGACGGCTTTGTCGCCGTTTTCTTCGAAGGCATCGCGGATCTTGGTACTGGTCGGATGGTCTTTGAGCTTTTGCAGGACTTTCGCTTCGATCTGGCGGATACGCTCGCGCGTGACACCGAATTCTTGCCCGACTTCTTCGAGCGTGTGTCCGATCCCGTCTTTGAGACCAAAGCGCATTTCGATGATCTTCGCTTCGCGCGGCGTTAAATATTGAAGCATTTCTTGGATATTCTCTTTGAGGATCTGGCGACTTGTCGCTTCGGTCGGGGCGATCGTCTCGTCATCTTCGATAAAATCACCGAGTTTGCTGTCTTCTTCGGCTCCGACGGGCGCTTCGAGTGAAAGGATGTCTTGCGAGATCTTTTTGATATGGCGGACTTTTTTGACCTCCATATCCATTTCGGCAGAGAGCTCTTCGACCGTCGGTTCGCGCCCGAGCTCTTGCGAGAGGCGGCGCTGGGTATGGGTGAGCTTGTTGATCGTCTCGACCATGTGGACCGGAATACGGATCGTGCGCGCCTGATCGGCGATAGCGCGTGTGATCGCCTGGCGGATCCACCAGGTGGCGTAGGTTGAAAATTTGAAACCGCGCTCCGGATCGAATTTTTCCACGGCACGGAAGAGACCGATATTCCCTTCTTGGATCAGATCAAGGAATGACAAACCGCGACCGATATACTTCTTCGCGATCGAGACTACCAAGCGCAGGTTCGCTTCGGCGAGATACTGCTTGGCGCTCATATCGCCTTTGCTGATGCGACGAGCGAGTTTTTTCTCCTCTTCCGCGGACAAGAGCGGCACGCGTCCGATCTCGGAGAGATACATGCGTACCGAGTCGTTGGCGATCTCCGAGAGGTCGATCATACGGCGCTTTTCTTCTTCCGTCAGTACTTCCTC
>CAZYXI010000207.1:0-2616 GCA_964651215.1 uncultured Candidatus Peribacteria bacterium | reverse complement strand
TGAACGGTGCATCGGCAAAAAAATGAGAGACCAATCTATACTTTTAAATTTATTTTAGTCAACTGGATTTCCCGCATTCAATTTCCCATCACAAAAAAATCCTCCACCGACACGATCCTGTCGGTGGAGGATTTGGTGAACCGATTTTTTGAAGATAAAATTATTGCAATGCGGCGATAATCTCTTCGAGGCTCGGATTGGTGGCTCGTCCACTCTCGCTGCCTTCGGCGTCAAAGTACACAAGGGTACTTTGGGTTGTGATTTCGTTTTCCTGACGAAGTTCGACATTGGTGTCGTAGTCGACTTTGAAGATCACCGTGTCTTCCGGAAAGTCGACAAGATTGGAGGTGATCGCTTCATCGATGGCGACACAGTCGGGACACCATGGAGCATGGAAGAAAAGTGCGGTGACTTTTCCGTCAGTCTGAGCAGCAGCAACCGCTTCGGCGCTGTAGTCGGTGTAAGAAAATTCTTCACCTTCATCTGCCATCTCTTCCTCGTCCATCATCTCATCTTCTTCGGGAGTTGTTGGGATCAACACAGCATCGATGACATGGATGACACCGTTGACTGCAGGGATGTCGGCAGTAACGACTTTGGCATCGTTGATCATTACGCTGCCGTCTTCTCCGATCGAGACGACAAGCGTTCCGCCATTGGCGACGGTGATCTCTTGTCCATCGCTCAGATCGCCGGACATGACGGCACCGGAAGCGACATGGTAGGTCAGAATATCAACGAGGTCGGTTTTGTTTTCCGGCATCAGCAGGGTATCGACCGTGCCCTCGGGCAACGCGGCAAAAGCGCTATTGAGCGGAGCGAAGACGGTAAACGGACCGTTGGCGGTCAACGTACCGGCAAGCTCTGCCGCCGTAACAGCGGCGACAAGCGTGCTGAGATCCTCCGTTTCGGAAGCGATCTGCACGATATTGCGTGTTTCGGCATCGGCGGCAGTATCGTCTTCCATGGTGTCTTCTTCCATGGTGTCAGATGAGTCCATCATTTTCGAGATTTTGATCTCTGAGACGGCTTCTGTCTTCATGACGAGTTCCGCCATGTCTCCGCGCGTGATGACATAGTTTACATCAGCCGGCAAAGCGGTGTTGATGCTGTTGGCGGCGGCGGCGCGCAAGTACGGATCGTACCAGGTGTCACCGGCTTCTTCAGTCACCGGGATCTCGAAAGTCTCGAGCACAATCTTAAGTGCCTCGGGATGCGAGACATTGTTCTGTCCGCCGAAAGTGCCGTCACCGTAACCGTTGACGATGCCATATTGTTTGGCGGTACAGACATACGGGCTGAACCATTGGTCGGTCGGTACATCCGGGAATGTGTACATGCTCACATCGCAGTTGGCGATGGTCTCGGCATCAAAACGAGCTCCCACGATGATCTTGGTAAAATCATAGCGATTGATGGTCGAATCCGGTCGGTAGGTACCGTCAGAGTAGCCCTGAACCAGCCCGAGATCCTGGATGTATTCGATAGCGGCACCGAACTTGGTGTTCGCATCGACATCAACGAAACCGTTTGTCGTCATGGCTTGCGCCGATCCGACGATTGCAAAGGCGAATGCCGATGCCATAAAGTGTTTTGCTTTCATTGGAATATTGAGAAAAAGAAAATTCCAAAGTGTATTTTCTTCTCTTGCCATTAAAAACACAAGGACAATCCGTAACATGGACTACATTGATTTTGAACATCGTGCATCAGCGGACGATCGGATCGGTAGTGTCGGATCTTCCCAGAAAAAAATCGATTAGGATCCGTTCGACTTCCAGATGAAAAAGTTCGGTCTTGTCACTTGTGATCGGCAGACGTCCGGTCTTGGAATCGATGTCCAATTGGAGTAATCGGCGATGGACTTGCAAAAGCGAGGGCAAAGGAAATTTTTTGGCGATGCCGCTTAGTTTGCTAAAAACGAACGGATGCACACCGATACTCTTGGCGTCCTGATGGTCATCGAGTGCCATCCGCACTTGGATCAGCTGGCGGAATGAACTGACGAGATCACGCGCAAAAATCGCTTGTGGTGCTTCGCCGCTCTCCATGAGCTGCTCGAACACCTCAATCACTTTGGTAAAATCTCCGGATTGCAAAGCATTGCTAAAGGCAAAATTCGCCATTTCGTCACTCGGCAGCGCCAGCTTTTTGATATCCGCTTCGGCGATGGGCTTGCCCACATCATTACTATAGAGCACCAATTTTTCGATCTCGCTATGAAGCTTCCACGGATCGGCTCCGCAATATTCGAGTAAAAACCGAGCCGCTGCCGGCAAGATCTTTCCTTGTTTTTCGGTGACTGTCCGCATGATCCATTCGGTCGCGTCACTCTCGCCTTCGCGCGAAAGAGCACCGGAAAAATCTTTCGCCCATGCCGGAAAGCTTTGGACTTTGCCGACCAACTCACTGACCTTTTTGTAGGCGGCGGTGCGTTTGTCCGGATTTGGAACGACAAAGATCACGACACAATCATCGGGGATATTGGCGAGCGCTTCGGCGAACGCGATGATACTCGCCTTTTTTTTGTCGGAGAGTGGACGTGAGGGCGGAGGTGGCGGAAAATTTTCGATAAAAAAGACGCGTTTGCCCTCACCAAAAAACGGTGGCGCTTGG
>CAZYXI010000206.1:0-2628 GCA_964651215.1 uncultured Candidatus Peribacteria bacterium | reverse complement strand
TCACACCCCCAACTGAGGATTGCCGGTTTCTTCCGCTTCCATCTTTTTCATCTCGCCGGTGGCGATTTTGGAAACACTCGAAACAAAATCCCTTTCACCGAGGCGCATCAAGATCACACCTTGGGTGGCGCGACCGCGTGAAGGGATTTCGCTTGCCGCCATGCGGATGGTCTGCCCCGACGTCGCGACGAGGATAAGATCGCCGTCAAAGTCGTTTTCGATCACTTTGGCACCGGTCACCTTGCCGGTACGCGGAGTGACATTGGCGCACTTGACACCGGAGCCGCCGCGGGATTGCAATCGGAAGTCGGTGACTTTTGTCATTTTCCCGAGACCGTTTTCCATCACGACCAACAGTGAAGATTCTTCCGGTTTGTGTACCACGTCCATTTCGACTACTTTGTCGTCACCCTTCAGGCGGATGCCGCGTACTCCGGCGGCTCCACGTCCCATGGCGCGCACATCGTCTTCGGCAAAGCGAACGCTCATGCCGTTTTTGGTGACGATCATCACTTCGCTGTTTTCCGAACACATGCGGACCCAATTGAGGCTGTCGTCATCACGGAGTCCGACAGCGATAATGCCGCTGCGGCGGATGTTTTGAAACGCTTCCCATTCGGTTTTTTTCACCACGCCGTTGCGAGTACAAAAGAACAAATGCGTGCCGGCTTGTTCATTCGCATCTAGGATCGCGGTGATCTGTTCGCCTTCTTGCAGTTGCAAAAAATTGACGATCGCTTGCCCTTTGGCGGTGCGACTGCTTTCGGGGATTTCGTACACCGGCAATTGGAAGACTCGGCCGGCGCTCGTAAAATAGAGGAGTTGATTGTGGTTCTTTGTGTAGAGGACGATCTTCATCTCGTCTTCCGCTTTGGCATTGCCGCCTTTGATGCCCTTGCCGCCGCGTGCCTGAGCGCGAAAACTCGATGCGGAGAAACGCTTGATATAGTTCGTTTGCGTCAAGGTGACGATGACTTCTTCGTTAGGGATCGTATCGATCGCCGCCATTTTGCCGATGGCGTTCGGCACGATCTGCGTGCGGCGCTCGTCACCGTATTTATCGCGGATCTCTTCGAGTTCCGCTTCGTAAATGGCGCGGATCTTTTCGGGATCGGCGAGGATCGCTTCGCATTCATTGATAAAATCCAGTTTTTCTTTCAGTTCGTCTTCGATCTTTTGGCGTTCGAGTCCGGCAAGCGTCTGCAGTCGCATCGCCAAGATCGCATCGGCTTGCAGTTCGCTAAGGGCATATTCTTTCATCAGGTTTTCCTTGGCGATCTCTTTCGTTTCGGAAGCGCGGATAAGGGCAATGATCTCATCGATATGGTCGAGCGCTTTTTTGAGTCCTTCCAGAATATGCGCGCGCGCTTTGGCGATCTTCAGTTCGTATTCGGTGCGGCGACGGATGACATCGTGGCGATGTTTCAAAAATTCTTCGAGAATGCTTTTGAGGTCCAAGAGGCGCGGTTGGATACCATCGACAAGCGCGATAAAATTGCAGCCGAAAGATTCTTGCAGCTGCGTGTATTTGAAGAGTTGATTCAGGATCTTGTTTGGAAAACTGTCTTTCTTGAGTTCGATCACAACGCGGATCCCGAGACGATTACTCTCGTCACGGATATCGGTGATGCCGACGATCACTTTGTCGCGCACGAGATCGGCGATCTTGGCGACGAGGTTCGACTTGTTGACCATGTAGGGGATCTCGCTGACGATGATGCGCGGTTTGCCTTTGTCTTCGACGATTTCCGTTTTGGCGCGCATGACGATACTCCCGCGCCCGGTGGCGTAGGCTTGGCGGATGATACTTTTGTCATAGATGATTCCCGCAGTCGGAAAATCCGGACCTTTGATAAACTCCATCAGATCATCGACCGTCGCCTCCGGATTCTGTGAAAGGTGCAGTGTCCCATTGATGATCTCGGTCAGATTGTGAGGCGGAATATTGGTCGCCATACCGACGGCGATACCGGTCGTGCCATTCAGGAGCAGATTGGGGATGCGACTCGGAAATACGGTCGGTTCTTTGATCGAACCGTCATAGTTGTCGCGGAAATCGACGGTTTCTTTTTCGATATCGGCGACCAGTTCGTCGGCGATCTTTTCCATCTTTGCTTCGGTATAACGCATCGCCGCCGCATTGTCGCCATCGATCGAACCGAAGTTTCCCTGACCGCGGACAAGCGGATAGCGCATCGAAAATTCTTGCGCCATACGCACCATCGCGTCATAGACCGAGCTGTCGCCGTGCGGATGGTATTTACCGAGTACTTCACCGACGACCGTCGCGGATTTGCGGAATTTGGCGCCGCTCCTGAGTCCCAACTTGTGCATGGCGTAGAGGATCCTCCTATGGACGGGTTTGAGACCGTCACGCACATCGGGGAGCGCACGATTGACGATCACGCTCATGGCGTAATCGAGGTAGCTTTCTTGCATTTCTTTGCTGATCTCGCGCGTGGGGTTTTGGGGCAAGAGCGAGAGGGGAGTAGCGTCGTTTTGGTTGTCTTCGGTCATCGGAACGAGAGAGGCAAATAATTCTTACGCATTGTGCCTTGGAAAAGGAGAAAATTCAAGTACGATTCTGTAAGTGATCAGTAAAAATTTGGTAAAAAATTGACAATATTA
>CAZYXI010000205.1:0-2629 GCA_964651215.1 uncultured Candidatus Peribacteria bacterium | reverse complement strand
TTATCACCGGACGCTCCGGGTTTTTCGATTCACTGCTCAAACTGCATATATTGGAGCACGGGCATACAGTCATTAATATCGATCTCGTAGCAGATCCAGATACACACCCGATGCTCATCTCGATTCAAGGCGATATTTGTGATGAGGAATTGGTGGAAAAAACCTTTCGTGAACAGGCTCCGTTTGATGCGGTGTTCCACGTAGCCGCCATGCTCGCGCATGCCGTAAAAGACAAACAAAGACTTTGGTCTTCGAATGTCGATGGAACACGGATTATCGCCGATGCCTGCATTCGACATGGTGTTAAGAAACTGGTATTTCTTTCCTCCAATTGCTTGTGGGGAAGTCCACTCGGGCGCCCGGTATTGGAAAGTGACACGCCAGCTCCGGTGGAAATCTACGGTCGATCCAAGGTGGAAGCGGAAAAGATTTTGTTCGAACGGAAAGGGAAACTCGACTCGATGATCTTCCGTTGTCCGACGATTATTGCCGCGGGAAGATTGGGATTGCTTGCCATCTTGTTTGAATTTATCGAAGAAAACCGCAAGGTGTGGGTTGTCGGCGGTGGTAAAAACCGTTACCAGTTTATCTATGCGGAGGATTTGGTTGATGCCTGTCTCAAAGCGCTAGGCGCTGATACGACAGCCGTTTACAATATCGGGAGTGATGATGTGCGCTCGTTTCGCGAGATATATGAATATGTGATACAAAAATCCGATTCAAAATCACGCGTCGCAGGTCTTCCCAAAAAACCGACGCTCTTTGCTATGCGCCTGGCGTATGCACTTGGCATCTCTCCGCTGGGACCGTATCAATACAAGATGATTGCGGAGGATTTTATCTTTGATACCTCCAAGATAAAGCAAGAACTTGGTTGGCAACCGACGAAGAGCAATCACGAAATGATGCTTGAGGCATACGAATATTATCGTGCGCATCGCCATGATATCAAAGAGAGAAGTGGCGCTTCGGCTCATCGACAAGGTGCGAAGATGGGTGTGATCAAGTTGTTGAAGTGGATTTCATGAGATCAATAGAGAGTGTTCAAGTGATCAAGTTCATGCTATCATGCAGCCATGCAAAACAAGCCAATCCTTTACTCCGTCGTCGTTCCGCTCTTTAATGAAGCCGATAATGTCGTAGAATTGCATGGCAAGATTTTGCGGGTCATGGAACAAATCGGTGAGCCGTATGAGATCATTTTTGTCGATGATTGTTCTACTGATGCCACGGCTCAAAAGTGCCGACATCTCAAGCCAATCGATCTCCTGCTTCTCAGAAAGAACAAAGGTCAAACAGCAGCATTGGACGCGGGAATCAAAGAGGCAAGTGGTGAATTCATCATCACGATGGACGGTGATCTGCAAAACGATCCTGCAGATATTCCGATGATGCTCGATCACCTCCGTAAGCACGATCTGGATGTCGTGTCGGGATGGCGCAAAAAACGCAATGATCCCTTCTCAAAACGGGTCATTTCGCGCACGGCAAATTACTTGCGTTCACTATTGATCAAAGATGGCATCCACGACTCGGGTTGCGCCCTAAAGGTCTATAAGCGAGAATGTTTTTCAACGCTCGATTTGTATGGTGAGATGCATCGTTTTATTCCTGCACTCCTGAAGCTGCGCGGCTACAGTATCGGAGAAGTCGTCGTACAGCATCATCCGCGCAAATACGGGGTGACCAAATATAATTGGCGACGGACGATCAAAGGATTGCTCGATATGTTTTCGGTCTGGTTCTGGCAAAAATACATGAATCGACCAATGCATTTGATTGGCGGAATCGGACTCCTTTTTTGGATTCTGGGAACATTTTCCGCGATATATGTTGTATATGCAAAATTGGTTCGTAGCATTGATCTGAGCGACAATGCACTTACCATTGTATCTCTCTTTTTCTTCTTCTTTGGACTTAATTTTTTGCTTTTTGGCATTCTTTTTGATATTGCCTCTAAAATCTATTATACCGATTCGACCGACAAATCGTATCTAATTAGGGAGCGGATTATCAACAAGGCATAGATGCAAATCACATGAAACGAATTCTGTTGATTGCGGCCATGCCATTACCTCGCGAAAAGGGCTCGAGTTTACGTGTAATGGAAATAATTAGAATATTAGCTCATGAGTATCATGTCGATGTGATTTGCTACGGGGCAAAAGAGAGCGCACCGGAAATTACTAATGCAGAATTTTTTCGTACTTCCAAATGGTTAACTCCAAACTTTGACGTTGCCAAGCCAGGCATTATTCGTTTTTTATTTGATTTCCTTCTTGTTTGGAAAGGTCTTTTACGCAGATTGCGATACAAGTATGATATCTTGCAAGGTGAAGATTTTGAAGGAATGTGTGCGATTCGGGTTTTATCGATATTACAGAATAAAGCAAAAATAGTTTATGACTTACATAATTTTGTCAGTCAAAATCTTCGGCTCAGCAATGCGCACAGAAATTTTCTTTTAAGAAAAACTTTGACATGGATTGAAAAGACTGGCATCCACCGTGCGAATTTAGTTATTCTTAACTGGGCTGTTCATCAAGACGCAAACGTACTAGCAGAAAAAAATACACTTATTTTTCGCGATTCATTTTCGCATTCTTACGAGCAAGTCAAACTTCCAGTC
>CAZYXI010000204.1:0-2633 GCA_964651215.1 uncultured Candidatus Peribacteria bacterium | reverse complement strand
ATGATCGTGATCCCGATGCCGGCTGTGACCAGGATCCCCGCCGAAGTACTGAGGTTTTCGACGTCTCCTTCCTTGCGACTTTTGACGATGGTGCCGGCACCCAAAAAACTGATTCCGACAACGATCGCCTGAATCACGCGTGTCGGATCGGAATTGACTTCGGTATCCGGCAATAGTTCGACAAAGACCGCCACGACTTCGATCCCGAGATAAGTCAAAAGAGCACCGGCAACGGCGACCAGCATGTATGTACGCAGACCGGCAGGCTTTTGCGCGAATTCGCGTTCGAGCCCAAGCACAAAACCGCAGAGGAGAGCGAGTGCGATTTTGCCGAAGACGGCGGATTCCACCAAAAACTGTTCCATCGGATTTGAGAAAGCACCCGTCACCATGCCAAAGAGAAATCGGTATTTCAAGGTTTGGCGTGAGTTTTTCTCAGTGTTTTTCCATTTTGCTTTTGAAGCTTCGGGAGTATGATATTTTTTGCATCATCACTCTCGCTGATGATCCTGATTTTCTTTCTTCTTTTCTCGATGAAATCACTTTTGCTCTTGTCATCATGTGCCTTTGCTCTGACCATACTGACCGGATGTCAAACGACCACCGCGCCGGATCCGAGTCCGTCAGCGACCGCTCGCGTCACTCCTACCGAAACGGAAACAGAGTCACCGACTCCGAGTATGACTCCGCTCGGAATCGAAGAGACTACTTTTCCTTCTGTGTCTGCGGACGAGACGATCGCCGGATCACCGCAAGCCACCTCAAGCGGCGGAATCGGCTTGGCGGCGGAAGGTGAGTTTTGCGGCGGTATTGCCGGAATCTCGTGTGAAGAAGGTCTTGTCTGCCAATACGAAGGCGACTATCCCGATGCCGGCGGCACCTGTGTCGTATTCGAAGGGGATTTCGAATAAGGTTTCCGGGTCATTAAGTCGAATCAGCATTTTCCGCAATATCCCGCTTGTGTTTCGCAAAGCGACTTGATACTCTCTTTGCGCTTGTGGTCTGGTGCACGAGCAGAGAATTGCTTTTGCCCCATTCCCATGAATTTTGAAGATTTTGGACTTCGCAGTAATTTGCTGCAAAGCATCGCCGCGATGGGATTTACCGAACCGAGTCCGATCCAAAAACAAGCGATTCCTCTCGTTTTGCAAGGGAAAGACATCATCGCGCAAGCGCATACCGGTACCGGCAAGACCGCGGCATTCGGATTACCGTGTTTGCATCGGATCCAAAAAAAGAACGGTGTGGAAATGCTCGTGATCACGCCCACGCGCGAGCTCGCCAATCAGGTCAGTGACGAACTCTTTGCCTACGGGAAAAACGATGGTGTGCAGACCGCGACGGTATTTGGCGGACAATCCTACACGCAACAGATCGACAAAGTCCGGCGCGGCGCGCAAGTGGTGGTGGCGACTCCGGGGCGACTGCTTGATCTGCTCAAAGGAAGCAGACTCGGCGATTTTGCACCGACGATGGTGGTGCTCGATGAGGCGGATGAAATGCTTGATATGGGCTTTTTGGACGACATTCAAGAAATTTTTACATTCTTGCCTCACGACCGCCAAACCTTGATGTTTTCGGCAACAATGCCGAAGCCGATCCAAGTGCTTGCCAAAAAGATCTTGCGCGATCCGGAACTCGTTCGAGTCGCGACTCCCGGAGACGGAGTGATCAACAAAGACATCGAAGAGCTCTATTGTGTCATCGACGAAAACGAACGCGATGATGCGATCGTGCGCCTGATGGATAGCGAAGAACCGACCAAATCGGTGGTGTTTTGTCGCACCAAGAGCGAAGTCGATCGCCTTTCGACGATGCTGATGGCACGCGGCTATTTGGCAAAAGGGCTCCATGGCGACATGGAACAGCGCCAACGCGAATCGGTGATGCGCAGTTTTCACAGTGGGATTGTGACGCTGTTGGTTGCCACAGACGTAGCGGCTCGCGGTCTGGATGTGCGCGGGGTTTCGCATGTGATCAACTATCACATTCCCTTCGAGTCCGAGAGCTATATCCACCGCATCGGGCGGACGGCGCGTGCCGGCGAAAAGGGCAAAGCGATCACGCTCGTCACGCCGCGCGAATGGCGTGACTTGAAGCGCATCAAACAGACAGTCGGCAGCAATATGGTGCATCAGCCGCTCCCGACCATCGCCGATGTCCAAAAAGCAAACGGCAAACGCTTGATGATCGAATTGCAGAATCAAAAGATCCACGAATTCGCCGGAGTCTTTTTTGAAGCGCTCGTCAGCAAAATGGGCATCGAGCAGGCGGCGCAAAAACTGATGTCTTATATTTTGGAATCCGACGAAGTCGAAGGTCCGCATTCGATCGGACTGGAAGGCGAACGCCTCAAACGCTTCTTTTTTGATGTCGAACGCAAAGGAGATTTTGGCGGCACCAAGCCACGGGGAAACTTCCGCGGCAACTTTCGGCGCGGCGGCAAACCGGGAGGCAAAAGTGGCGGATACAAAGGAAAATTCGGCGATTCACATAAAGGTGGAGGTTTTGGCGGCGGCAGTCGCAAACCAAAACCGAAACCGAAAAAGGGACGATAAAAATTCAGATATTCTGAATTCCAAAAAACCGCTCCGCATTCCGTGTCGTCTGTCGGGCGAATTCTCCAAAATCTT
>CAZYXI010000203.1:0-2661 GCA_964651215.1 uncultured Candidatus Peribacteria bacterium | reverse complement strand
ACCAAGAATTTGATAAACTCCTATCACGCGCTTCCATTTCCAATTGTTTTTCATCAACTATTTACCAAATCCCGCCTCCGCCTCCAAATGCCATCCAAGGTTCAAAATCCCGACTTCGTCGAATTGTTTCCCCATGATCTGCACTCCCGTCGGAAGATTGTCGATGGTGCCGGTCGGCACGGCGAGTGACGGAATGCCGACGGTGTTTGCCGTGACGGTAAAAATATCCGCCAAATACATCTGCAGCGGATCATCGACTTTGTCACCGAATTTGAACGGCAAAGTAGGGGAGACCGGCGCGAGCAGCGCATCGACTTGTTCGAAGGCGCGGTCGTAATCCTGCTTCATCTTGGCGCGGACTGCCGCGGCTTTTTTGTAATAGGCATCGACGTAGCCGGACGAGAGAGTGAAGGTTCCCATCATGATCGCGCGTTTGACCTCGTCGCCAAAGGCTTGGCGTGATGCCATGTACGACTCGGTCAGGTCTTTTGCGGTTTCACTATGTCCAAAACGGATGCCGTCATAGCGTGCCATATTGGTACTCGCTTCCGCTTTGACGAGCAGATAATAGGTCGGGATCGCATAATCGGTGAGTGGCAACGAGACTTCGACAAGCTTAGCGCCGCGCTTTTCCAGAAGTTTTGCCGCGTCTTCACAAGCGGCTTTGATGCGTGGATCAAAACCTTCGGCATTGAAAAATTCTTTCGGGAGACCGATTTTTTTGCCTGCAATCGGGTCTTGCAAATTCTTCGAATACGAGGGAACGGCAATATCCGGAGTGGTCGCATCGCGCGGGTCTTTGCCGGCGATCACTTCGAGGACCGCCGCGGCATCGGTGACGGAATTGGTGAGTGGTCCGATGGTGTCAAAACTGCTCGCGTATGCCATGACGCCGTAGCGCGAGACTCTGCCATAGGTGACCTTGAGTCCGGTGCAGCCGCAAAAATTCGCCGGTTGGCGGATCGAACCGCCGGTATCGGTACCGATCGAAAAGACACACTCCTGTCCGGCGACTGCCGCGGCACTTCCGCCGGAGCTTCCTCCCGGAACGCGGCTCTCGTCGTGTGGGTTTTTTGTTGTGCCAAAGGCGGAATTTTCCGTAGAAGAACCCATCGCAAATTCGTCACAATTCGTCTTGCCGAGCAGGATCGCGCCGGCAGCTTCCAATTTTTCCCAGACGGTCGCCGAATACGGTGGCACAAACTCCGCCAGCATTTTGCTTGCGGCGGTCGTCTTGATGCCCTTGGTACAGACAATATCTTTGACGGCGACAGGGATACCGGCAAGTGGTTTGCTAAAGTCTTTGCTCGCATCCAGCTCTGCCGCTTTGGTAAGAGCGAGTTCTTCCGTGACGGTGATATAGGCATGAAGCGAAGACGCCTTGATCGTGTCGAGATAGCGCTGCGTCAGTTCCGTCGCAGAGGTCTTGCCGGAACGAAGCTCGGATAACAGAGTGGTGATTGAAGTCATAAGAGATCAGAGAGTTTTTTGGGCGCGGATATGGTTTTTGCTGATACCAAGGGGCGAGCATGCGAGCAGTTCGCCGGCGAAGGCGCTCGCCTCCACCTCATCCGGACGTGTGATATCCGAGAGTCCGGTGATCTGTGCGATCGGCTCGACACCACTTGTATCGACTTCTTCCAGCTTCTCAAAAAAGCCGAGAATGTCATCGAGCTGATGCGTAAATTTGGCGACTTCGTTTTCGCTCAGACCCAAGCGGGCGAGAGAGGCGAGTTTTTTTACGAGCGTTTCATCGATCATGGTTCCGCAGAAATCAAGAGGTATTGTTCCAGAAGCAGCCCTTCGTCGGCAAGCCGATGATGTCTTTCGTTCCTGTCGACAAGATGACATTGTCATAATATATGGTATGAATAAATTTCCTCTTGCATTTCTGAGGATTTTTTTGCAGGATTTTGGACTTTACAACTTCAAATGCTTTTGCGAACGTTACCTCAGCCGCCATTTTCGCAAAAACTCTTGACCGGCAAAATTTAGCACTCTAAAATCTTGAGTGCCAGCATTTCTCTCACATCATGAAAAGATTTGCACCTTCCACACCACAGGCGATCAGACTCCCGGCAAAGATCTTCAAGATCATGGTCCGCGAAGACGCGAACGAACTGGGATTGGTCGTTGCACATTCCACTTCGGACGAACAGGATTTTGTCGTGGTCAAAGGCGAAGTGAAAAAATTCCGCAATGAGACCGAAAAGCTCAAATTTCTTGCCGAGACAAAGGCGAAGGGGTTTAGCAATTTCGAGACATGTTGTGGCAGCTTCGACATCGAAACCGTCGTCCTCGAAGAACTTGTCCGCCGCCAAAACGAGCGCGATCGCATTTTGCAAGAGCGCCAAAAAAACGGCTTGCTTGCCACGGAAACGCGCACCGTGGCGTGATCGGAATGTTTTTTGCTTTTCATAGGTGAGAGTTTTTCGAGCGTTACAGTCTTTTGTCAGAGTTTTTTTGGAGTGCGTTGAAGCTTCAGGCGCTTTCCGGGACACCTTGATCTGCCAATAATGTCTCGGCGGAGTCTGCGATGGTGATTTGAAATCTTGGTCATTGAGATTTATTTTAACATTTTACCTTCAATATTTAATCTTTTTCTGACCGAAACTCTTGACGGATATTTTTTAGCACTCTAAAATAGAGAGTGCCAAATTT
>CAZYXI010000202.1:0-2667 GCA_964651215.1 uncultured Candidatus Peribacteria bacterium | reverse complement strand
GGAAATCCGGCGAGAAGCCCCGGGCGTCCGTGCATGCCCGAGACGAGACCGAGAAGCGCATCTTTGGCGGAGGCTTCCGCTTCCGGCGTAACTTCCTTCGCATCATCAAAAAGTGAGACGTCATCTCCAAAAAAATCCGTATATCGCTCTGCTTCCGCCATCACCTTTTTTTTGTCCGTGCCGGCGGTAAGAGCAAATTTAGCCGCGCTCGTTTTGAGGAGTGCAAACACATAGCGCTCGGGATCGATGTGCTCGCGAGCAGCATCGTAGGGATATTCGTGTCGCACCCATTCTTCGAGCAGCTGTGATTCGGTTATTTGAAGCTGCAAAAAGACAAAATACGAATACTCTTGCATCGCCTTTTCCGCGGGATCGTTCCCTTTGCGATAGCTTACCAATATGCCGTTTTTGTGCTTTGAGACTTGATAATCTCTCCCAAAACTGCGGTTGTCATAACTCTGTTTGCAGTCCAAAAATATCGTGGTGGTTCCTTTTTTCTCGCGTTCGTAGAGAATCGTATTTTCTTGAAGCCGAAAGGCTTCCGTGCAGCCGTTTTGCCAGTTGCGAAAGGCGGTTTGACCGTTTTGCGAAATCGATTCCGCCACGTCTTCATCATTGATGGTCGTGTCCTCCAGTGTGCGCAGCAACGTGGTTCCGTCAGAAATATAACCGCCTTGGTATTTGCTGACGGTCTTTTTGCCGATGGCGAGATAGCCGCTTTGCCTGTTTACGAGAAGAGATGTTTGCATTTCCATAGTATAAGTATAGGGATTCTTTGTGATTTTGGGCAGGTGGATTTTTTGAAAAAATATTTCAAATTTATGTAGATTTATTAGGCTTCAAGCGGTCTCGGGTTATTTTAATCAAAACCACAAGAGAAAAAGTCCGGTATTTGCTTGCTTTATGCGACAAAGTCGTGTATTATGTAGTATAAAAAATCTAACACCAACACACAAAATGAAAGCCCTGATGCTTGGTTGGGAATTTCCACCACTCCATTCCGGAGGACTCGGTGTCGCGACCAAGAATCTTGCCATGTCCCTTGCCAAGCGTGGAGTGCCGGTTTGTTTTGCATTGCCGAATTTTGTTTTCACGCAAATCAAAAAGCAAGGCGGTGATATTCACGAATTCGAACTCGCCGGTTGTGATAGTGAGGCGACCTTTGAGATGATCCGCATCAAAAGCGCGCTCGCTTCGCCGTATGCGACCGTGGAGTCCTATCAAGAAGAGATCAAACTGCAAGCCGGCAAAGATGCTGCCGGAGCATTGTATGGATCCAATCTGTTTCAAGAGATCGAACGCTATGCGCACGAAATGGACAAGCTTGCTTCGGAACGGAATTTTCATCTTGTGCATGGTCATGACTGGATCACTTTTCCGGCAGCAATCAAAGTGAAGCAGCGCCAAAACGCGCCGTTTGTTGCGCACGTCCATGCGACCGAAATGGACCGCACCGGCGGTAATCCGAACCAAGCGATCTACGATCGCGAACGCGCGGGGCTCGAGCAAGCGGACAAAGTGATCGCGGTGAGTCGCTACACTAAAGAGCTCCTCAAGAAACACTATGGAATCAATGGCGACAAGATCGAAGTGCTCCACAATGGAGCGGAGCAAATCGCGTCTCTCCACAAAAGCGATTACAAACGCTTTTCGGATACCAAAAAAGTACTCTTTCTCGGACGCCTGACACTGCAAAAAGGACCGGACTGGTTTGTGAAGATCGCCAAACGTGTGCTCGACAAAGAACGCAATGTTCAATTTTTGATTGCCGGAACAGGTGGTATGATGCCGGAAGTATTGAAAGAAATCGCCCATGCCGGGATTTCGAGTCATGTGATCCCGCTCGGATTTTTGGACGAACACGCGCGCGAAGAAGCCTTTAAAAGCACGGATGTGTATGTGATGCCTTCGGTCTCGGAGCCGTTCGGACTGTCCGCTATCGAAGCCGCGCAACGGGGAATCCCCGTGATCATGAGCAAACAATCCGGTGCCCGCGAAGTACTGGGACATTCACTTTGCGCCGACTTTTGGGATGTGGACAAAATGGCACACTATATTTTGGCGGCACTCCATTATCACGCGTTGCATCGGACATTGTCACAAAAGGGAAGTCATGAGATCAAAAGTCTGACCTGGGACACCCAGGCGGAAAAACTCCACAAGATGTACGCCGAAATGCATCCGGCGTTTGAGCATTGAGCAAGCCAGTTATAAGTTGTAAGTTATAAGGAATAAGTTGTAATAAATAAGTAAGTGTCATTCCGGCTTCCGCCACGGCGGACAAGTGACCGGAATCGGAGGGTTTTTATATAAGTAAACCTGTATTCTTTCTTTTTCTGATGGAAGCACTTACTACACCGTTAGCTTGGACATCTCCATTTGGAGTCGGGTTTTTTCTCGTTTGCTTTGGAGTATTCCTTTGGCTCGTGACGAGAATCAAGAAGTCATAATTCCTCGAAATATACGTTTTCCGCCGCTGTCCCTCGCAGAGGACTCCGACGTAAATATTTGTGACGGAGACCCGAATCGGAGTCTTCGCCGGTAACCAGACATTCTTCCCCCTCTTGGGGTAAGAGGGGGATCAAGGGGGAGTTACGATAAAGAAACATGTGGAGCAACTCTCCCGAGTTGCTCCTTCTCGAAAAAGCTGTAGGGGGTTGAAATCGT
>CAZYXI010000201.1:0-2698 GCA_964651215.1 uncultured Candidatus Peribacteria bacterium | reverse complement strand
CCATTGCTGCCCACGATCAATCCGCCGATGTCATTCGTCTGCGAGCCGCGGATATCGAGCCCGATATTGTGATCGACGCGCACAATATCTCCGGCTTGTGGATAGCTGCCGGTACCTGCTTCGTATCCCCAGACAGTCGGGTCGGTCCAGGCACCGCCCTTGTGTGAGAAAAAATTTGGCGAAGGTGGCGAAACGGTACGAGAAAATGTACAAGTGTTTTCATCGATTACTGTGGGTTCTGCTTGCAGCGAAGCTTGCTGGATGACGAGTGGTGTCGGCGTAGGAGATTCGCTGACTGCCGGTGCGCTTTGCGCAGATTCCGGTGTTTGTTCGGTTTTTGGATTTGCCTCTGGTGTGGTTTCGAGTATCTGGAGTGGACTTTCGGATGGAGTCGGCTGCGGATCAGTTGTGGACGGAGTCGGCTCGGTGGTTGCTGCAATACTCTCTTCCGGCGAGGCGGATGGGAGAGGGGTCGGTGTCTCCTCGAGAGCTGGTGATGCTGTCGGTGATACACTCGCTGCCGGAGTGGCGGATGCTGTGGGAGTCACTTCCGGAGAAACGCTTGTTGACGGTTCGGCGATCGGAGAAGTGGTCGGCGATACTTCGGGCGAAGCCTCCGGCTCATCCGTGGGCAAAACCTCCGGCGTGGGAGTCGCTTCCGGCTCGACCGTGACCTCGGGCGAAGGCGAGACTTCTTCCGCATGAAGCGGCGGAATCTGAACTGTGGTAAAAAGTACAACAAAAGCGAGGACCGATGCGGCTGATTTCCGCATGAGCGAAGGAGAAAATGGCATTCTTTGGGAAAAATAAGACTGCCACTATACTATGGTATAATACTCTTTTACAAGCTGTTTTTTCCCAGCGCTTTCCATCTGATCGGATTTATCGGCTGTTTACCGGCATCTCCCCGTTTTCCTGAAAGAAGTGCTTGTCCACAAATTAGTCAGCTCGCGGCGGCTTCTTCCTTTTTGTATTCGGCGTTTTCAATCGCGATCTCGTTGAGGTCATGGATGATCTCGGCGACTTCTTCTTCGGTGAACCCATGTGCAAACGCGCCTTCTTCGATTGTTTCGATGGCACCGATATGACATGTCGAACAGCCCAAACCCCATTCGGTCAAAATCTCGACGGTCATCGGATAGAGATCGACGATTTCTTGCACGGTCATGTCACCGGTGACGAGAGTCTTTTTTTTGGTCATTGTCGCAAAAAGATGTATAACGATTGTTGAGCTTTCCGCGAAAAAATGCAACCGCCTCTGATCGCCGGCGTGGACGAAGCCGGGCGCGGCTGCCTTGCCGGTCCGGTCGTTGCCGGCGCGGTGATTTTGCCATCGACATTCCCGACAGCGCTCCTCAAAGATTCCAAGATCCTCAGTGCCAAAAAGCGCCGCCTTGCCTTCGACTGGATCACTCGGCATTGCTGCCACGGAGTCGGCGTAGCGAGTCATGCCGAAATCGACTCGCTTGGCATCAAACGCGCGACGGAACTCGCCATGCAACGCGCCGTTGCACGACTGGCGCAGATCCCCGAACTGCTGCATATCGATGGTCGGGATGGCTTCCGCTTTTCTCTGCCGTCCAAACAGTTTGTGCGTGGCGACTCTTTGTTCCCCGAAATCGCGGCGGCGAGTATTGTGGCGAAGGTGTCTCGCGACGAGATGATGCGCGAGTACTCATCCCAGTTTCCCGATTTTGGTTTTGCCGAGCACAAGGGCTATGGCGTCCAGATGCATCGCACACTGATTGCTCAGCGCAGATTTACCGCGATCCATCGATTGTCATTCGAACCGCTGAAGTCGGTTTTGAGTGAGCAGACAAGACTTGCTTCCCCCCAGATGAGAGGGGATTAAAGCAGGGTTTTTTATTTTAAACCCCCTCCAACTCCCCCTTATCAGGGGGAGGGAAATCGCAATTTTGTACTCCAAGCTGTATACTTCCCCTGTCTTCATTTCGCTATGGAAAACACCGCCACGCTCATCTGCCAAAAACTGCAAGCCGCTGGATACGAGGCGCTCTTTGCCGGTGGGGCGGTGCGCGACCGGTTGCTCGGCACACCGTCCGGCGATATCGACATCGCCACGAGCGCCACGCCGGAACAGATCGAAGCACTCTTCGACAAGACCTTCGCCATCGGCAAGCACTTTGGCGTGATCTTGATCGAAGAAAACGGACATCATTTTGAGATCGCGACCTTTCGCAGTGATGGCGGCTATAGCGATGGGCGGCGTCCGGATGCGGTCTTTTTTACCGACAAAAAAGAAGACGCCTTGCGGCGCGACTTTACCTGCAATGCGCTCTTTTGGGACCCCGTTGCGAAACATCTCTACGATTTCGTCAATGGAGAAGCGGACATCACCGACCGCATCTTGCGCTTTGTCGGCGATCCGGACGAGCGCATCAAAGAAGATTTTCTTCGCATTCTGCGCGCGGTGCGCTTCAAAAATTCACTCGGTTTTGCGTATGGTGAACGTCTTGAAGACGCACTCAAAAAGCATGCCAGTCTCGTCGGACAAGTCGCGGCGGAACGTGTCAAGGTCGAGCTCGACAAAATGCTGCTCCATCCCTCGCGGATCGCGGCGATCAAGGACATGGAACGACTCGGGATCCTACCGATCGTCTTGCCCGAGGTCGCGGCTTTGCGACAGATCCCCGACGCGCATCGCGATCGTAATGTCTGGGAACATACGCTCGATTGC
>CAZYXI010000200.1:0-2702 GCA_964651215.1 uncultured Candidatus Peribacteria bacterium | reverse complement strand
AAAAACATCCCGTCTTCGATATGCTGCTCGAGATTGACGATATTGGCACCAAGCTCGTACAAAAACGCAGTGATCTGAAAAATGATCCCCTTGAGGTCTTGGCAGGAGATGATGAGACTTGCTGTTTTCATGACAAGGAAAAGTGTGGTGCCACGGGGCAGATTCGAACCAAAGGAGATTCGAGATGAACAAGGAGCGAAGCGACGCGGTGAATCCGAATCCCCCTTTGTTCCCACGAAGGTGGGAATCTCGGTGGGTGAAAGAGGAGACCTCTCTCCAAATGGTGCCACGGGGCAGATTCGAACTGCCGACCTCGGGGTTATGAATCCCGCGCTCTCACCAGCTGAGCTACCGTGGCGTAAAATTAGAAACCGTACGAGATGATGATGTCAAAGATTGTCTGTCAACGGAAGGGATTCATATGCCGTGCCGACTGCTCGGCATATGAATCCCGCGCTCATGAGCAGCTGAGCTACCGTGGCATAAGACACTTCCGTATTTTCGCCGATTTTTTGGCGAGAAGCAAGATTTTTTGCAATACTTGCCGCTGATGCACATCATCCATACTTCCGACCAATGGCAGAGTCTCAAACCCGGCGAGGCGGTCCATATCGCCGGCAGACTCCTGACGTGTCGCGATGGAGTGCTGAGAAGGATCTTTGAGGAAGAGCCGCAACGCGCTCACGAATTATTCAGCGACGCGCTCATTTATTTTTGCGGACCATCTCCGGCTCCACCCGGTATGGTGATCGGATCCTGTGGACCGACGACGAGTTCGCGGATGGAACCGTATTTTGAGCGACTATGTGCGGCAGGAATCAAAGGTATCATGGGTAAAGGAGAAATTTCTCCGTCTGCGAGAGCTGTTTTGCAAAAGTATCATGTTCCGTATTTCGCCGGACTGGGCGGAGCGGGAGCGCTTCTCGCGACCAAGGTGACCGCGGCGGAGGTGATCGCCTATCCGGAAATGGGCGCCGAAGCGGTGTTTGAGCTCTTGGTCACAGACTTTCCTGCAGTCGTAGCGTAAGAAATTCCACTGAGAGCGAAACAATTCTGCGGATTTTCCGTTTGTACAGTTGCGCGATTTTGTCTACTGGATTTTTTGCCAAAGTTGCGAAAGAATCGATGAGAGCGTTTTGAGCCTTATGAAAAAAATAATCCTTTCCCTTGTCATCACTTGCCTCGCTTTTGCGGCAGCTCCTCAAGTTTTTGCCGCCGATAGGTATTGGAGCGAGACAGTCGAGACGAGCGGCGGCTATGCGGAATTCGATCAAAGGGATTTTGACTATTTCGTCGTCCATATTCCTGCCGATGCCGAAGTGGAAGCCCTTATGCCGAGCGGATGGCAAACCATCGAAATCGACGACGAACACGATCCGCGTGCAAGCGTCAGCGAATTGATCGAGTGGAATTCGAATGAACCACTTTTGCTCAGATTCAACGGAAACATACCGGATACGGTGACGGTGGACTTTATGAAACCCGAAGCCCTCAGCGGAATCTCGCCAAATGCGGTCGCTTCGACCGCTCTTGTTTCGGGGATCAAGATCGTTTCTCGTGCAGACTGGGGAGCGGATGAATCGTGGAGATATAGTGCCGAAGAAACGGCGATCCCGGTCGAAAATAAAAATTCGGACAGCGGTGCGAGCACCCGCGAACTGGAATGTGGCGAAGTACAAGAGAATTTTCCGGACGAATTTGAGACAGAACATGTTCAGCGTACCGAAGCCGGAAAAAAACTGATCTGGCCCTATCAATATTCCAAAAAAGTCCGCAAAGTCGTCATCCACCATACCGCCGAAACCGGCGTCAAAAAAGGTCGTGCCGCCGATGAAGTCATGCGCGCGATCTACCGTTATCACTCTGTTTCACGCGGGTGGGGCGATATCGGCTATCACTATGTCATCGCACCGGACGGCACCATTTACGAAGGACGTGCCGGCGGCGAAAGCGTCGTCGGAGGTCATGTCTATTGCAATAATGTCGGTACGATCGGCGTTGCGCTGATGGGAAACTTCAACGAAGACGATCCGACCGGACCGCAGATCGTAGCCCTTGGCAAACTGTTGCCGCGACTCGCGCTCAAGTACGAACTCGACCTTACCACCGAGAGTTGGTTCCATGGCGCAAAGACATCGAATCTCCTCGGTCATCGCGATCTGGGAGCGACCGCTTGTCCTGGCAATTTTTTGTACGCACTGCTCCCCGATATCCGTCGCATGCTTCAGGGCACGGATGAAATCCTCTTCGCGAAGGAACAGAGTGTCGATGGCAAACCGGCGGAATCGCTCGCGGTAGCCAAACTCAAACCCGGCATGGAACACGATATCGCTCTCTCTTTTGTCAATACCGGCAACGCGACCTGGACAAACTCGACTTGGCTGTTTGCGCAAGCCGGTGACAATGTCGATATTCTGCCGATCGCCGGATCGCGAGAATATGTCGCGGCAAAGATGAAGCAAAAGGAAGTCCGTCCGGGCGAAACGGCGGATTTTACCGTGCGTATGCGCGCCGGCTACGAAGGCGGTGTGTCGACGATCTCGTTCGTGCCGGTGGTCAAAGACGAGCGCGTCACCAATGCCGAAACACTGCAAGTGATCGAAGTGATCCCGCCGGATTGGCAGGCAAAATTTGTCAGTCTCAATTCACAGCCATCCGAGCCGGTCACCGGCAAAACGACCTCGATGTCGATCACGCTCGTC
>CAZYXI010000199.1:1761-2706 GCA_964651215.1 uncultured Candidatus Peribacteria bacterium | reverse complement strand
ATAAGAAAGTGCTTTTCTGTTGTTTTTTTATCGAAAAAGTTATATAATAAGAGTAAACATATATCACAAAAATATGAAATTTCTTTCGAACCTCGCGCTTTTGGCGTTTGTACCACTTTGTGGTTTTTTCCTGCTTGCCGATCCTGCCGGTGCCGCCCTTGGCGACCAATGCTCGGTCGATCTCGAGGCGCAAGTCCCGGACACGCAAAACTGGAAAGATGTCTATCAGATCGTGGACGAAAACGGCGATCTGTGGCAGCGTGCCATTATCAGTAATGCCGAAGAAGGTGTGCTCAAAGTCCGTGAAGGAGAAACGACCAACCTCTATTTGACCGGTCAACCGACAAAACCGATGCAATTTTTTCTCTATTCCGCCGAAGGCGAAACCCAGCGTCCGGATATTTCAGTCTGTGTCGATGCCGGCAACGGCGACAAGAGTGGACAAGTGATCTTTCCGATCCATTCCCGCGTCTTATGGCCGCTTGTCGATCAAGAAGTCTATGTCGATGCGTGGACACTCCTCGAGAGCAGTTGGGAAGGAAAAACAGAGGAAGAGTCAAATCAGAACTTTTTTATCGGTACTCACATGTCTCCCCTCGATCCCTTGCGAGTCGAGATCGAATCGACATCGACTTGTGCCAGACCGCTGTGTGCCGGATCGGAATACTCACTCGCTTCCATCATCCTTCCAAATAGCTACCCCGAGGTTGCGCGCGGCGCATTCCCGTTTCCCTCCGGTTCTACCGAGAACACCTTCGCTTCCGAAGTGGTCATCACCAAGCTCGGTCCGAGTACCTTCTATACTATGATCGATGAAAGCAGTGCCGATGCTTCTGCGCTTGATGATACCGAACGCTTTGTCGATCGTGCTTTGGTTACAGAGGTGATCAAACGTATCCTCCTCGGTACGATCACCGATTCACCCGCGGCTCTCGACACCCTCGA
>CAZYXI010000199.1:0-1751 GCA_964651215.1 uncultured Candidatus Peribacteria bacterium | reverse complement strand
TGTCGAATCGTTTGCCGCTGCTGTCAGTGCTTCCGCAGACTCCAATATCAAGCAGATGCTGATCGATATCCGTGATGCACTTGCGTATCAAGAAGGCAGTAGTCAACGCCAACAAGCACTCGATGATCTGCGTGAACAAGTGATGAGTATTTTCCCGGAAGAGAACGACAATCGTTATACCGCTCCCGGTGTCAGTCTGCTCGCCGAAATTTTTCCGGCAGCGCGAGCTGGCACCGATCCGCAGAACAATATCGAAAGTCGGGCTTGGGCGGAGCAATTGGAACAGGTGTTCTTGCTTTGGACGGAAGCGACCGTCGAAAACACGTGTCTGATCGAAAGCAATCTTGCAGTCGTCAACAATTTTATCAATCCGCCACCGACTGTCTCTCAGCGTGATACTCCACCGATCGCCTGTCATGAGGCAAATGCCGAGATCGAATTGCCGGTTGGTAATCTTCCTTCTCTTGCCGGTCTCTTCCCGCCGGTCGATGGAGCGACCTTGCCGACACCAAATCCGACAGCAGGTGGAGGAGCCGGTCAAACACCCACCGGACCCGGTGCGCTCCCCTCACCGCCAACGCTCAACCCCGGCAATCTCAATGTTTCCAATCCACGCGGAATGGACTGATTCCAATCCCTAGAATTACAAAAACAATCGATCAAAAGTCTAAAACAGTCCGCCGAACACAGGTGGGCTGTTTTGGCGTAAGCTAAAGTTTTAATCGCAACACTCATGAGAAAATATTCCCTATTTTTTCCTTGATGTTTTGCTTTTGTTTCTCTGATACTCCGATCGTTACGGAACGGGTTGTCCCGACTGCTCGGGAACACCCATTCTGGCGAGAGAGCTCTGTTCTGGAAAAAATGCTATCGTACTGCGCTTTTTGCTGATTTTTCAATTTCCGCTCACTCTTACTTGACCATAACCCAGGGTATGGATATATTTGAGGTGAAAGTTTCTTTGAAAAAATGATCGACCCCCTCAAATCGCAAGCAGTCATCAATCTCAAAAAGGCACAAGGGCAAATCAGCCATGTGCTCAAAATGATTGAAAATGAAGAATATTGCATTGATATTGCGAGTCAGATCAATGCGGTGCTCGGCTTACTCAAAAAATCAAACAGCCATATTCTCGAGAGTCATTTGATGACCTGTGGTCCCAAAAATCTTGCGCAAAATGATCCGAGCAAACGAGAAAAGTTTATCAAAGAACTCGTACGGGTTTTTAGTATCACGAATAAATAGTGCATTTTTACAAACACTATGAATACATATGACTTCTCTGTTGTCATCAAAAGCCAAACGAATTTTGATCAAACGGTTGCAAAAGCATTTGACCTCATTGAGGCGAACAACTTCAAAATTTTGCATATTCGTGATGTGAAGGCGATTGTTGCAAACAAGGGAATCGGACATCTCTGTTACAAATTGATCGAGTTCTGTCGTACCCCTGTATCTAAGAAAGTACTCCGTATCGATTCCTTAGCGGGAATTTTCCTTTCTCGTAAAATTGCAGTTTTTAAATCTGAAGGAAAAACAACGGTCGCCGCCATGCGTCCACACGTAATCGCACACTTTTTTAACAACATTGCTTTCCATATTCTTGTGTCTGAAATCGATGCAGATATAAAACATTTCGTCAGTTTTTTTTCACCCTCCCGATGAAAACAACTCCCTTTCTGATTATTGGTGTCGTGGCATTAGGACTGGCTGGATGCGCGACACAATCACCTTTATCCCGTTTGACGGAA
>CAZYXI010000198.1:0-2707 GCA_964651215.1 uncultured Candidatus Peribacteria bacterium | reverse complement strand
CATCGGTTTTTGTGCTGCGATGGGAAGACGACCCGGAGCTCTGCGCCGTATTGAAGCGACACAACATCAAACCGAAAGAAATCATCACCGTTGCTTCAAGCTCCAAAGAAGGTCTCACCATCGAAGCCGGTACGGAACGCTTCGTCTTACCGAAAAAACTCGCCGCCAGCATCCTTGTCTCCGAAGCACTCAGTGATCTCGAGCGAGCGTTTGCCGGCAATCAGACCAAGCAACGGGAAGTGATTTTATCGGTTCTCAAAAAGACCAAAGAGCATTTTACATTGGAAGAATTCGTCAAAAAAGTCCAACGGGTCAACCCACGTATCGGGCAAGTGACGGTCTATCGTGCGCTCAAGATCCTGACGGACAAAGGTGTGCTTGATGTATTCGTGATGCCGGACGGATCGCGCAAATTCGAGATCAAACGAGGGTACCACGACCATATCATCTGCGAGTTGTGCGGAGCGATCTATGATTTTTATGACGCCGAACTCGAACGTATCCAAAAAGTGATCGCGGATCGGCACGGAGTCACGCTCAAGCGTCACAAGATGCAGCTTTTTGGTCAGGGATGTCCGCAATGTCCTTGAAGATCGCGGCGACAGAGGAACGTTTGCAATTTTCCTGAAAAAATGCGATACTTCTGAGATCAAAAAGCTTTTTTGCCTATGAATACCGAAGCCGAAAAAAAAGACATCGAAACCAATAGTGATGTGGCGGCATTCAGCTATTTTTTGATCCTCTCTTGGGTGATCCTCTATACTCGCAAAGATTCACCGTATATCCAGTTTCATGCGCGGCAAGCGAGTCTGCTGTTTGTGGTGGCGATCATTATCGCGTTGCTGCCACCGAATTTTTCCTTTCTCAATCTGTTCACATTGGGACTGGCGGTCGCGGGATTTTTTCAAGCAAACCTCGGACGGCGTTGGAAAATGCCGATCATCGCCCATCTCCTTGATTCGGGCGTCTCGGTGGACATGGCATGGAAAACGATCATCCGCATCGTGCAAACGCTCAAAAATTCGTTCCGGACGAGCGGCGGATCACAATCCGATCAAATGAATTCAAAAACGGATTCCGCCGATTCCGATCTTCAGAGGATCGTCAGCAAGCAGGAGGATTTTATCAACCTGCAAATGGAAAAGATCGATTTTTTGGAACAAGAACTGTTGATTGAAAAATACCTGACGAAAGCGACAAAAAGTAGATTGGACAAAGAAATCGAGAGTGAAATCGACAAACTTACCGAGGCACTGAGCGCGCTCTTCAAAAAAGAAAAAGTCTCACCGCGCGAAACGAAATCGTACATTCTGCTTGAAGACAAAAGCGGTCACAAGATCTTTGTGGGCGGATTCGAAAACGACTCCTGTACGGTCTTTCTTTCGGAAGCGGTTGCGGACGCCGAATTGGCATTTGGACGCTATCATGGCTTTGTCTGCGATCTGACAGACAAAAAATCCATCAAAAAAGTGCTCGATGCATGCACAGCGGCATTGGCGTGATCGCAAAAAAGAGTTTGAGTCCTTAGTCCGCGATGGCGGTTTTTTTGGCGCGAAAAACCATGCTCATCATTCTCTGTTCGAATCGGGCGATGCCAATGGCGACAATGGTCGCGACACCGATCGCCAGACACCAGGCGAGGATAAAATCAAACACATGCAGCAGTCCATAAAGACTGAATCCAAAGCAGACTGACGCGGTCACTCGCAAAGGAAAACTGCGGACCAGTGTAATAACGGCATCACCGCCATAGCGTCGCTGCAAGATAAACAGCAGCGGAAAAAGATTCATCGGAAAAAGGGCAAGGATTCCGGCGACCCTGGCACCCAAAAATCCGCCGGATTCGGTGATTGCGAGTACCAAAACAAGTACGAATGTCACGCGGAAGATCAGTTCGCTCAGCGTGAGTGGCTTGCGTGAGAGCGGTCTGCTCGGAAATTTTCGAAACAGCAGAATGGCGAAGCCAATCGACACAAGAGCGACAAGAGCGCCCGCGGCGATGGAAAAGGAAAAACGCGCCAGCACCAGAGCGGAAAGTCCGTATGCGGTCAAAGCGAGCCAAGGGGCAAACCAGAGCCGTGTGCTCACGCGCAAGGCATACACCCAGGTTGCACAAAACACCATGATCACCAAGAGCGAAGCGAGAGCAAACGGGATCATCTCGATGACAAACGCTTTTCCGAGTGCAAGACCAAAAAACAACGTCGCAAGCCCGAAAGTATTGGGAAAACCGGAAAGCGACGCCCCCCATTTTTCGCCGTGACGTTCGGTGACCCAAGCGATACTCAAAACCACGATGAGTGTTGTGAACGCCTTAAAAAGCAAAAAGCCCATCGATTATGCCTGCGCCTTTTCGAGCTCCTTTTCTTTTGCCTCGATCATCTTTTTGATGCGCATCACCGAAACAAGTGCATCACGCGCGGATTCTTCGAGTTTCATAGTGATAAAACGCACGGTGTCCTTGAGGTCGGGGATCATGCGGTACTCGAGGGTGTTGACGCGGCGACGGGTCTTTTCGATCTCGTCGGCAAGCGACTCGGCGGCTTTCTCCATTTCGGCAAGTCTGAGGAGTTTGGGAAAGATCGTCTGCAATTTTTGCAAAGCGGCTTCGAGTGCGACCGAAGTACCGACAGTGGTAAACCCGACGGCTTTACCGCTAAACTCGGCTTCGAATTGGGGAATGTGGACACTCATGACGTTTTTGGTA
>CAZYXI010000197.1:0-2711 GCA_964651215.1 uncultured Candidatus Peribacteria bacterium | reverse complement strand
ACCAACATCATCAAAGCGAAGGTCAGGGCGATGTATGCCAACAGCGGTCGGCGCTCGATGATATTCTGCTTTTCATTCGACCGGTTCTGAAGCGGCTTTTTTGGCCTTTTTTGCTGCGGCATTTTGTTTGAAATATTTTGGCTTTTCGGTGTATTGTACCGCCCTGAGACTTTTTTTTCAAGTACTGATTTGACCTGCTTAATCACGACTTCATCAGCATCAGAAACCGAACGCATCGGCAAACTAATCGGAGAGCGCATGATGCTGCGCCCGCAATGGTCGCGCATCATCCTCTTGCGAGGCGATCTGGGCGCCGGAAAAACCACCTTCGTACGCGGTCTCGCAAAAGGATTGGGGATCACCGAACCGATCAGCAGTCCCACTTTTGCCTTGGTGGCGGAATATGCCTTGCCACAAACCGGATCCGGCGTGCGGAATCTGTATCATCTCGATCTGTACCGCAGCGAGACGGACTCGGCATTGTCTTCGCCTGAAATCAGGGAGATCATCGAAAATCCGGAAGCGATCGTCGCCATCGAATGGCCCGAACGATTCGCGCCGGAAATGCTCCCCGCAGCTCGTGTGGAAATCGGCATTACTGCAACTGATGCTGAGCAGCGTCGGTTTGAAATCGGATTTTTCGATACGGGATTGGCTTCGGTGGAACAGATCGCCGCATTGTATGACGAATTCGCCGTTCCCGACCATGTCCAAAAGCATATTCGTGCCGTGACCAAAGTCGCGGATCGATTTGCCGAGCAACTCCTGCAAAACAATATGCCGATCAATGCAGAGCTCGTCCATGCCGGCGCGATGCTCCACGATTTTGTGCGTGTCTGTAATTTTAAGAATTTTGATGCGAAGTGCTTTTTTGAAATGCTCACACCACACAAACTCGGCATCTGGAAAAAGCTCGCCGCAAATTTTGGCAATTGTCATCACGCCGATGTCGGCGCGGATATTTTGGAAAAACGCGGACTGATCGCGACCGCAGATATTGTCCGTCACCACAATACCGCTTCGGCACTCAAGAAATTAACACTTGAAGAAAAATGTGTCCTGCTTGCCGATCGGCATGTCTTGCACGACAAAGTCGTCTCGCCGGAGGAACGAATGCAAGACGGCAAAACGCGCCATCGACATCACAAGGATGCGCGTTACGAAGAGATCCGCAAGCGGATTTTTGAAATCGATGCGGAGATCAAGCAGCTTGGGGGAGCTCTTGATTTGAATTTGAGTTAGCTGCTGGCATCACCTTCTCATTAATCGAACTCATTGTTGCCTGTGCAATATCCATCTGTTTAAAAAAGAGCTTACTCCATTCATCTAAATTTCTTATATGTGTATTAAGTGCAATACTGAACTCTCTCCTGAATAATTCTCGCATAGAAGCATTGTACATTGGCGATAGTCCTTCTTGTGAACGCAAATTATCAAAGCGAACCACATACTTATTTTCTCGTTCACTCAAATCTTCTCCGTATGTTTCAGTCCATATCTTTGCCCCTGCACTTTCAAAGTATTCTTGGACACTCTGAGCGAGACTGTTTGAAGGTATATTTCCTTGAACTGTTACCGCAATATATACCCCATCATACTTATGTGCCATCAAATAACAAACAGCATTCATTGCAGCCAATGTGGACATTTTTCCGAGTCCCTTTTTGGTATAATCCGGATGAGTCAAATATGATACTTCTGCAATTCTAGGGGTAAGTGTAACAATTTTGCTGTTACCCTTTTTATTACTGGGATTGATTCTCTTGTACACCGGTCCATAAGAAACATCTGTGATGCTGATTATTTGATTATCTGAATTACGCACGACAAATTTTGTAATGTCAGGATCTCTAAATTCTTTATTGATTTTTTGCCAGTATGTCTCAGGAATAATATTTCCACGAAAGCGCTTTTTTGTCATTTCCCTAGCATTCTCAGAATGATTATAAATGCTCTCAAATGCAGACTGTAAATCGTGAAGACTTTGGGGCGTATCTCCAAGCATTTCAATTTTGTACCATTCGCCATCGACCTCGACGGCAATTTGAAAAACCCTCTCCAGCTCTGGAATATAAGTGGTTAATTGGCGTGGGTCCGTAATGACAACGCAACCTCGCAAAGCTTCAGGCACTTCTGGCGCACCAGAATATCTATCATCGTTTGCACGATTTTCTTCATTAAGAGGAAGCTCATTTACTGACCACATAGTCAGGAAGAAAAGAAGGCAGCATATTCAGCTTCTTCATCATTTTTGTCAAGAAGATTTGGTGTGCGACGATTCGTTTTGGGAAGGGAAATCAAAAACGAGCGCCTTCTTACTAGAAAGCGCTCGCTTTTTTGTCGTATTGATTCTACCCGAATTATTGACCCTGCAAGGATTTGAGGTCGATCAGCGGCAAAGCGCCATCCGGCAAGATTCCCCAGTTGATGCTCGGGGACATTTTTTCGACAAATTGAAGCTGGATCACTTCGGGATTTTGTTGCAACGCTTCACCCTTGAGACGGATCGCCTCCGCTTCTCCTTCTGCTTCGATGATCGTCTTTTGCTTCAACTCTTCCGCTTCGAGTTTGCGGTTTTCGGCAGTTTTGATGCGCTGCTCGGCGATCTGCTTTTCTTCGATCGCAGAAGCGAATTCCGGCGAGAAGGTGATCTTGCGGATAAAGACTTCGCGAAATTGGATGCGGTTATCGCCATAGACTTGCTGCAGATT
>CAZYXI010000196.1:0-2713 GCA_964651215.1 uncultured Candidatus Peribacteria bacterium | reverse complement strand
CGAATGATTTTCAACGGATCGGCGCCGAGCTTCCCCTTAGCATCACGTTTTCCAAAGCGATGGACCGGGCTTCCGTCGAATCGGCGTTTGTGCTTTCGCCTCCGGTACAGGGAGAGTTTTTGTGGCAAGACAACACCGTCAGCTTTCGTCCGCAACAGCCGTATGTCGCCGGCAACAAATATTCCGTGACGCTTGCCGGTGATATCTTTGATGCCGACGGGAACGAACTGCCCGACCGCTATCGGCGCGAATTCGAAGTGACCGATCGACTCGAAGTCTTGGCGATCGTTCCGCAAGACCAAGAAGTCAGTGTCGATACCGATGTCAGTATTATCTTCAATCAACCGATCGCCGAACTCGGCACCATCGACGAGCTCGATTCCCGTGATTTTGGCATTACCGTCTCGCCGGCATTCCCATTCCGCTATCGTCTCGCCGGTACGAGTACCTTGCAGATCCAAGGACAGATGCCGGCGGATTCTTTTCGCGATACTCGCACACTCACCGAAGGCGAGACAGTCGAACACCGCTTACCGCGCTCGAGCCGGCTCGAGTTTGTGATTCCGGCAGCATTTGCCGCGCTTGGTGGTAGCACGCTCGAGGAGGAAGTCAGGTTTTCCGTTCGCACTCCGCAAATCGAATCGATCCCGAATCAGAGTGACGAGATCTCACCGTTTTCACCGTACCTCCTCGCCTTTACGCAGCCGGTCGATCTGGCATCCGCGCGTGATTCCATCACGATCCTCGATGAGACCGATACACCGATCGCGGTGTCGATCGAATATTTCCGTGATGACCGAGACGAGGTCGATCAGTCGCGTGTTGCGATTTTTCCGGAGACGGGATTTTGGCAATATCGCAAAGGGTACAAAGTCGAAGTCGATGCCGACATTCGCGGTACGGAAGGCAATCTGACGACCGCGCAAAACTGGCAAGGCGGCATGGTCACCGCTCCGTTTGCGCGACTCATCGCTCCGTTTGATTCGCAAAGAGACGGCGTCAGAATCGGACCGACGAGTCCGCTCGTGCTCGCATTCGATCAGCCGCCGGTTTCGCTCGCTGCGGTGCAAGCAGCGCTTACAATCCCCGAGGCACCCGATTTTGACCTCGAATATGTGCAGGTCTGCAAGGATGATCATTTGTTTCGACCGACTCCGACCGATTGCGAAAAGGTCGATGATCGCCGTCAAATCAGGGTGCTCTTTTCCGCACCGCTCCAAAACAGTACCGCATACACGCTCGAGCTTGCCGCCGGTCTCGCGGTGACGATCGAGCCCGACCGCTATTCCACGTTCCCGATCAGTCCGCGTTGGCTCGGCGAGCGCTGGCAAAAACCGTTTGCGGACGAACTCGCTTTTTCCGTCGTTCCTCAGCCGCAGATCATCGGTTTCGACGGCAAAGACGGCAGCTATCGCGAACTCTGTTTTTTTAGCGATCTGCCGCTCGATGCTGCTTCGATCGCGGATGCCTTCCGTACGACTCCGGAACTGCCGAATCGAAAGCGGCTGTCCATCCAAAGCGGACGCGTTCCGAATCAACTCTTCAACAATTCCGATGAGCGATTTTATGGCTGTGATCTACCCGGACACGAAGGCGAAGAATATGTCCTCATCGAAACGGGACTCGCGTTCGAGACAGAGTATGTCGTCGGCTTGTCGGCGGAAGCGCGCGACATCTTCGGTCAATCGCTTGCGCAAGCCGTATCGTTTCCGCATCGGACCAAGGCTCTTCAAAACGAAGATATCCGACTTGAGAGTGTGACTCCGACGCTCTCGGTCGCACCTTTTGCCGGTGAGCCACACGTCATCTTTCGTACGGAGAATCTGCCCGAAGCGGTTACGATCGATGTTTGTCAGACCGATATCCGCGAAGTCTTGCGACGCGAAGGAGAGCTCTACAACCGTTACAGCGAACAGGCTTGGATCCCGACAAAGAGTTCGTGTTTGGATTATACGCAATTCTCCGTTCCCGTCCCGCCGCGTCCATGGCAAGAAGAATTTGTCACCATCGATCTCAAAGAGGTCTTGGGCGAAAGGTATGCAACCGGAACCTACATCGTTGCCGCACATCACCCGCGCGTGCTCGATACCGTTTTCCGTGAGCGCAAAGAGACCGAGGTCGAGCGGTATGCGTTTGCGGTACTCCAAGTCACCGATCTGGCGGTGGTCACCAAGACCGATCAGCAGCAAGTGTCGGCTTGGGTCAGCCGCATGAGTGATGGGAGCAATGTGCCGGAAGTGATGATTTCGACCGGTAATATCGACTATGCCGCCTTCGGGAAAACGGCGAAATTCCAATCCGATCCGCTCGGCACCACCGATGCGAACGGTCTGTTGCAGACCGAGCTTCCGACCGACACCAAACCGTATGCCGTGATCCTGGCGCGCGCACCCGATGGTGACGAAGTGATGCTCAGGAGTTATGGATTCCGCATGTTGTCACAAGAAGAAGAGCTCATCACTTCTTATCTCATTCCCGATCGATCGCTTTATCGTCCGGGAGACCGCGTCCGAGGGAAGGCGATTTTTGCCTACGACCATGACGCCGATTACGCTCCGGTCGCCGAACAAGATTTCGTACTCTCGGTGTACGACACCCTCTATCAGCCGATCATCGAGAATATCGCCTACACGACCAACGGATCCGGCTCGCTCGCTTTTGAATTCGAAACGCCATCCGATGTCCCGCTCGGAAATCTCGAATTCCATTTTTG
>CAZYXI010000195.1:0-2729 GCA_964651215.1 uncultured Candidatus Peribacteria bacterium | reverse complement strand
ATCTCTTGGAAAATTGGGATGGATAAAAACCCCCCAGATTTTTTTCTTTATCCCGGAAACTTCCTGTTTTAAATCCTTAACCATGAATCAGATCGGACTTATCGGCTTGGCGGTGATGGGGCAAAATCTCGCGCGTAACTTCGCCAGTCGCCGGATCAAAACCGTCGTGTACAATCGCACGAGTTCGAAGACGGAAGCATTTATCAAAGCGTTTGGCAACGAATACCTCGTCGGTGAAACGGAGTTGGAACAGTTTGTGCAAGCGATCGAAAGACCGCGCAAGATCATCGTGATGGTGCAAGCCGGCAAAGCGGTCGATGCGGTGATCGACAGTCTGCTGCCGTTTTTGGAATCCGGTGATATCATCATCGACGGCGGCAATTCGCACTATCCCGATACCAAACGGAGAAAAGAAATGCTCGGTGTGCGCGAACTCCACTTTGTCGGCTGTGGGATCTCCGGCGGCGAAGAAGGTGCGCTGAATGGACCGAGCCTGATGCCCGGCGGCGACAAGCTCGCGGTCGATGCTCTGCTTCCACTTCTCGAAAAAATCGCGGCGAAAGATTTTGCCGGAAAGCCCTGCGTGACAAATGTCGGCAGCGACGGGAGCGGACATTTTGTCAAAATGGTGCACAATGGCATCGAATATGCGGTGATGCAGTTTTTGGCGGAAGCGTACGACCTGATGCGAGCGGAGGGAAAATCTCCGCCCCAAATCGCTGCGGTCTTTGCAAAATGGAACGGAGGAAAACTCGCCTCATTTCTCGTGGAGTTGTCTGCAATCATTCTGCGAAAAACAGATGACCAAGGTGACGGCTTTTTAATCGACAAGATCCTCGATGTCGCGGGACAAAAAGGCACCGGCAGATGGACGGTCGTCGATGCCGTTTCGCGCGGAGTGGCAATGCCCACGATCAGCGCCGCGGTCGATGCGAGGATCTTTTCGGCACACAAACCGCTCCGCACCGAATTGGACGGAAAAATATTGCGGCAAACCGCTGCGCCAAAACTGGATGAAGCAACTCTGGAGCAAGCGCTCTACTTGGCAATGATCACCGCCTATGCCGAAGGATTCGCGCTGATCACCGCCGCCGCGCAAGAGGAGGATTGGGAGGTCGATCGTGCCGAACTCGCACGCATCTGGCAGGGCGGTTGCATCATCCGGGCGGAACTGCTGCAATTTTTGGAACACAGTTTCCGTGACCAAGCCGAGAGTGATTCGCTGCTTGCGATCCCCGAAATCATCGCCGCCACCAACGAGACGATCGGCGGACTGAAAAAAAGCGTCCTTGCCGGCATCGAATCCGGCATTCCCCTGCCCGGACTGACGGCGGCACTCACACATATCGGACAGCTGTCCCGCGCGAGCGGTTCGGCGAATTTTATCCAGGGACTTCGCGATGCGTTTGGTGCCCACACTTTTGCGAGAACCGACCAAGACGGCGTCTTCCATGCAGAGTGGTCACAATGATTTGATTTTTAACCTTCGCCATGTTTGAAAAAATCGAAAACCCTTTTGTCCTCACCATCTTCGGTGCTTCCGGTGACTTGGCGAAACTCAAGATCTTTCCGGCGCTGTTTGCTCTTGCGCAGCAAAAGCGACTGCCGAAAGATTTTTTGATCGTCGGTTTTGCGCGGAGCGGATTATCCCAAGAGGAATTTCGCGAGCAGTTTGCCGAAAGCGCCAAAAAAGCCTGTCAAAACGGCAAAGTGGAATTTCCGTATTGCCAAGAAACCATCGACGAACTGACAAAACATGTCTTTTATTTTTCCGGAAAATACGACCGCTTCGCGGATTTCAAACTCTATTTTGAGTATCTGCGCGACCTTGCCCACGAACAAAAGATCGAGTTGCCCAAAATGCACATCACCTACTTTTCGGTGCCGCCGACGGTGTTTCAGCCGATCATCCACAACATCGCCGAAGCACGCGATTCGGCGGAAGACGATATTCGCATTGTGCTCGAAAAACCTTTTGGCGAAGACGAAGCGTCCGCGACCGAACTCTTTCACTTTCTTTCGCGCTACTTCCGCGAAGATCAGGTGTATCTGCTCGATCATTATCTCGGCAAAGCCGCCGTGCAAAGTATTTTGGCACTTCGTCACAATAATGCGATCCTCAATTTGCTCCTGAAAGGGAGAGAGATTGCGAGTATCCAGATCACCGCACACGAAGCCGTGGGAGTGGAAGACCGCGCCGGCTACTTTGATTCTGCCGGCATCATCAAAGACATGTTTCAATCACATTTGGTCCAGATCCTCGCCATGATGACGATGTCGATTCCGATCACCGCCGATGCCTACAGCCTGCACCGCGAAAAGCAGGCGATCTTGTCCGCGCTCGATTTTTCGCCACGACCGGAGAATATATTTCGAGCGCAACACGAAGGCTACACCGATATCAAAGGAGTTTCGCCACGCTCGCAGACCGAGACGTATTTTGCGGTCAAGCTCAAGATCGACCGCGAATCGTGGTATGGCGTACCGATCTTTATCCGCACCGGCAAGCGACTGAAGAAAAAAAACACCATGGTCGTGGTGGAATTTAAGCGCCTTGCCTTTCAAAAAAGCAACACCGCGCCCAATCGCTTGATCTTCGAACTGCAGCCGGAAGAAATGATCCATGTCAAACTTCTCAACCAATACGGACAATCCTCCGAATACCACGAAATCGCCACGCGCGAGTCGATCGCCTGTCGCGGTAATGACTGTCTGCCAGAACACGCGCG
>CAZYXI010000194.1:0-2746 GCA_964651215.1 uncultured Candidatus Peribacteria bacterium | reverse complement strand
TCGGATTCGGCTTTGTCGAAATGTGGAATTTTGTCGCAGCCGACCCGTGGGGCTCGGTGATCGCCTTGCTCCCCTCGGTCGGGCATGCGATCGTGGGGTGGGCGGTGCTGGCACCGCTCTATTACGGCGTGGCGTATGGAGTGAGTCGGTGGTGGATCAGGACTAAAAAATAAGTGTCGAAATATAATCCTCAAATGTTTCCTTGCGCCGGATCAGTTCCGTCGATCCATCGGATTTTAGAAGGATTTCCTGAGTTCGCAATTTACCATTGTAATTAAAGCCCATAGCACGCCCATGTGCGCCGGCATCATGAATCACCACCAAATCCCCAGCTTCGATTTTTGGTAATTTGCGATCGATACAGAATTTATCGTTATTCTCACAGAGAGATCCCGTAACATCGACCAGTTCCTCCTGCAAGTCTTCTTTGCCGGGAACCGAGATATGATGATACGCATTATACATGCCGGGTCGCATCAAATCCGCCATGCACGCATCGAGCGCCACATAGTTTTTATAAATTTCTTTACGCGAAATCGCTTCCGCAACGAGCCAACCTGCCGGACCGGTGATCCAGCGACCATTTTCCATAAACAGCTTGGGGGCCGAATCTTCAAATATTTCGGCAAAAACTTTTTCGATGCCTCCTGCGACCATTTCGATATCAAGCTCATCTTCTTCGGGTCGATAGGGAATACCAAATCCGCCACCAATATTCATAAATTCGATTTCGATACCCAATTCTTTTTTGAGTTCAAGGACGATCTCGGCAAGTAAGCGGACGGTTTCAGGAAAATATGCTTCATCAAGCATGTTTGAACCAGTCATAGCATGTATGCCAAAGCGCGTTGCGCCAGCTTCGCGTGCTTGTCGATATGCCGGAATCACTTGATCGAGAGTGATACCGAATTTCGCTTCTACCGGATCACCGATAATTGCATTTCCGGTCTTCTTGCCCCCGGGATTAATACGGAATGATATCAACTCTGGAAAGGTTTCTACTGATTCTTTTAGCGATTTAATAAAAAAAATGTCATCGAGATTGATGATTACACCGAGTTTGTCGGCATACCGAAATTCTTCTGGTTTGGTACCGTTTGAAGAAAACATGATATCTTCGCCGGTAATGCCGATTTTTTCACACAAGAGTAGTTCGCTCAGACTGGAAGCATCCATGCCGCAACCCTCACGATGAAGTAGTTTCATCAAAGCAGGAGTCGGCGTTGCCTTAACGGCAAAAAACTCTTTAAAGCTAGGAAAATTCCCAAAAGCAGATTGCAATCTCCGTACTCTAGCGAGGATTTCTGTTTCAGAATACAAGTGAAACGGTGTCCCGTATTCGGCGACTATTGCTTTAAGTTTTTCAGAGTTACAAGGAAGAGCTTTTTTATTCATGGATTAAAAATCGGTAGCAGCAATTTACAGTATTTGCTTTTCAAAGTAAAAATCATCATGGTCATCAATCAGTGTCTGAGGAATATCTTCATTTGGAATAGTGGTATATCCTTGTTTTTTGTAAAACTTAAGCGCATCAAGAAAAGTATTATCAGCAACACCAAGCACAATAAAACGCCACTTTTGCTCCTGCGCGAATTTTTCTGCTGTCGAATACAATTCTTTCCCGATCCCCTGACTCCGATATTCTGAATCTACAAAAAAGCGGCGCATAAACCCGGCAGGTTGTGAGCGGAATACCACGGGCTGCAATCCGATACTCCCGATTACTTTGTTTTTTTCCTTTATAATCCAAAGCTCTCCACCGGACTTTTGATAAATCTCTTCAAATTTCATGATATCCCTTCTGTCTAAAGGTGTTCCATCTATCTCAAATTCCCTAAAAATTGAATCTGCCAATTCGACAAATCCGGCAAAATCATCCCTACTGAGAGAAGTTACGGTTTCAAAATCGAAATACTTGAATCTATTTTTCATAAAAAAATCTTCGCAAAAAGGCGTGCACTTTGCAAAAATAGAAATCAGTGAAGAAAAAAATCGCGATCGACGGCAGAATGTGGGGCGCGGGTTTTACCGGTATCGGCAATTATATCCGCGAGATCGCACCGCGACTGTTTGCGCAGATGAACGAGACGGATTTTGTCGTCTTTACCTCCGAAAATGCGCAGAGCGAATTGGCACGATTTCCCAATGTGACGGCGAAGATCGCACTGCAAAAGATCTATTCGATCGGTGAACAGACGACGTTTTGGCATCAAATGCGCAAAGAAAAAGCGGATCTGACCTGGTTTCCGCACTTCAATGTGCCGCTTCTTTACGGTCGACCGTTCGTCGTGACGATCCACGATCTGACGATCCTCCGCTTCCCCGGCAAAAAAATGCGCCGCAGTTGGCATCGCTCGGGTTATCGACATGTTCTTGAGCATGCTTTGCAAAAATCAAAAAGTATTATTGCCATCTCGGAATTTACGAAACATGAGATCCAAGCATTTGATCCGGCTTGCGATGCGGAAAAAATCTCTATCATCCATAATGGCGTCGATCATGAGCGCTTTGCCAATGTAAAACAGTATCAAGTCGCAGCATGGCGCAAACGGTTTGCCGCCCCGATCTTTTTGGTTTCCGGCGTCTGGCGCGAGCACAAAAACATCCCGAATGCGATCCGCGCTTTTGACATGTACCGCAAATATGGCGGCAAAGGCAGCTTGATAATCACCGGCAAGCCCGATCCGTATTATCCCGAGGTCGAGCGTTTGGCGCGCCAATCGCGCTACATGGACGATATCCATCT
>CAZYXI010000193.1:0-2761 GCA_964651215.1 uncultured Candidatus Peribacteria bacterium | reverse complement strand
TAATCTGCGACTTGCTAGGACTTGCGACTTACGACTGGTCGACTCCTCCCACATCACAGACCTTTGTCGGGAATGACGAGGCTCTTTGGGTTTCTAGGGAGGCTCACTCATCATCACGGTTTCTCGCCAGAAGACCGTGACGCTCAAAGGATAAACAAAACTACCAAAAAGGAGTGTCCCGAGGGACACTCCTTTTGCTCCGTTCACAGAAAGATCTGACCCGCTTATTGAGTGATACTGACACTTGTTGAAGAGGTCGAAGAGCTGCTGCTCGAAGTGGAAGTGCAAGTGGTGGTCGCATCGACGAAACTGAATCCGCCAAAGCCGGAAAAGGAGAAAGCTCTCGCAAAGCCGAACGAAGTCGGTGTCGAACAACTGTCGGTGTCGCTGGCGGCATGTGCCGGCATTGCAAAAAACGCTGCGGAAAGCAGCAAAGCGGCCACGACCAAAGCGGACTTAACCGAAAGAGAAGTCTCTCTCATAGAAATAAAAAAAAGAAAAAAAGCTGTTACTTTTGTGAACCAAATCTGGAAGAAATGCAAGAGAAAATGAAAGATAATTTCAGTTCGAAGCAGAGTTCATGAGTAGGGACCATACCGGAAAATGCGGCATTGATTTTTGTAGAATGCGGCTTGTTGCCGATTCAGATCGTGTTGATTGAAAAATATCGCCACCTATATGGGCGAGTTGTTTTGACACTCTCAGTCATCGAGTGCTAAGATAAACGCCGCACAATCATTCACTTTTTCCTTTTTCTTGTGAAGGATCCGTACGAAACACTCGGTGTCGAAAAAACCGCATCCGCGGAGGAGATCAAACGCGCCTATCGCAAACTCGCTGCCAAATACCATCCCGATGTCAACAAAGACAAAGAGGCGGTCGACAGATTCAAAGAGATCCAGCTCGCATGGGAGATCCTTTCCGATCCACAGAAAAAAGCGCAATTCGATCGCTTTGGCGCCGCCGGTCCGGGCGGAGCGGGATTTGGCGGCTATGGCGGAGCAGGTGGAGGATTTGAAGGCTTCGGTGATTTTGGTGGGTTTGAAGGTGGACTGGGAGATATTTTTGAAAGTTTTTTCGGCGGCGGTGTCCGTCAAAATCGCGGACCGCAACGCGGACAGGATATCCATGCCGACATCCGCATCAGCTTTGCCGAAGCGGTCAGCGGCAAGCAGTACAAGGTCGCGGTCGATTCACTCGACCAATGCGATGCCTGCGAAGGACAGGGGCGCAAAAAGGGCACGGAACTAAAATCCTGTCCCGATTGCGCCGGCACCGGACAAGTGACGAGACAACAACAAACCCCCCTCGGATATATCCGCACGACCCAAGTCTGCACCACCTGTAAAGGCGAGGGGCGGATTCCGCTTGAGCCCTGTCCCAAATGTTCCGGCAGCGGACGCATCCCCGGCAAGCGCGAGATCGAAGTCGATATTCCCCCCGGCATCTTCGATGGCGCGGTACTTCGTGTCGTCGGCAAAGGGCAAGCCGGTGAACGCGGTCAACAGAGCGGCGATTTTTTACTTCGGGTCCATGTCCAAGCCGACCGCCAATTCGAACGTGACGGCGATAATATCCATAGTCAAGAGACCATCACCGTGCTCGAAGCGATCCTCGGGAATGAAAAGGAGGTCAAGACCGTACAGGGCGAAGTGACGATCAAAATCCAGCCGGGTACGCAACCCGATGCGGTATTGCGCCTGCGCGGCAAAGGCATGCCGGTGCTCAATCGCAATACCTTTGGTGATCATTTTGTGCATTTGAAGATCGATATCCCCAAAAAACTCAGCAAGCGCGAACATGAGCTCTATGTCGAGATCGCGAAAGAAACGGGAGCACATCAAAAAGAAGCGAAAGGGTTTTTGAAACATTTGTTCGGAGGATGATGAGAAATCGAAAATCGCGAGATGATCTCTCTCCCCTTCAGCCCTGTCCTCCACTCCGATCGGGGGCTCCCCTATCCGGAGGGCGAACGAAAACGTTATGAGTTCCGCTCTGGTGCTTTTTTCCGGCGGACAAGACAGCACCACGGCGCTTTGTTGGGCGCTTGAGCGGTTTGATGCCGTTTCGGCGATCTCATTCGATATCGGGCAACGACATGCGGTCGAACTCGAATGTGCGAAGTCTATCGCGCAAAAGTTAGGAGTATCACATCAGGTCATCGATGCCAAAGCGGCGTTTGCCGGCATCAAGGATTGTACGTTGCTGCTGGGGCGGAACGAAGCGAAAGCGGCAAAAGATCTGCCGGCGACGTTTGTCCCCGGAAGGAATCTGCTGTTTTTGACGATCGCTTCGATCGTGGCGTTTCCCCTCGGCATCCGCGACCTGGTGATCGGCGTTTCCGAGGTCGATTATTCGGGCTATCCGGATTGTCGCGAGCCGTTTTTGCAGGCGACCGAACAGTCGATCTCGCTCGCTATGGATGAGAGATTTTCCATTCACGCGCCGTTTTTGCATATGACGAAAGCGGACGAGATCCGCCTGATGCAACAACTCGGCAAGCTCGATCTGCTCGCCGATTCGCATACCTGTTATCGCGGCAGTCGTCCGCCCTGCAACGAATGTGATGCATGCCGCTTGCGCGCGGAAGCGTTTGCCGAAGTGGGGATCGAGGATCCGCTGCTCCGGTCATTCGTGTAAAGACATCGGAAAATAAATTTGCTGCCGATTTAAGAAGTAGGATTGAAGATTTAGGATTCAAGATTTAGGAATAGGAGAGAAGCAGAAATTAAAAATGAAAAATTAAGAATGAAGAATTGGG
>CAZYXI010000192.1:0-2768 GCA_964651215.1 uncultured Candidatus Peribacteria bacterium | reverse complement strand
CAATCCGGTTTTTTTTGGGCGAACAGACTTGGGAGAAACAAAAGGAACGTGGTGCAACCACGTTCCGGCGAAAAATTCGCTCCGCCATCGGCACAGTCCTCTGACGAGAGACTTCGATGGGAAAATGATGGCGGTGTAAAAACGCGGCAGCTTCTTTGCGATCCCGAGTCCTCGGGAGAAGCAATCCAGCCTGTCCAACGTAATCGCAAGGATTCGAGATGAAAGAGACATATCCAGCAAAAGAGGAAGGCATCATTTTGACTTGATCAAAATCGGAAGGTTTTTGCATGTGTTTTTTTGGATTGCCACGGTGCTATCGTACCTGTACGTACGAACCATTATAGAAACCGGTGCATCACAATCACGATTATTCGCACCTCGCAACGACCCGCCACAGCGGGGCTCCGCTATCGCTACAGGACTTGGTGGCTGTATTACCGATGAGCGTCGGAGACCTCTGCGAGAGACTTGTGCCAGAGATAAGAGACAAAAAATACCAACGAGTGGCAGAGATCGGCTCTGCCCATTTTTTGCTTATTCCATGCTTTTGCTCTTTTGCAATCGTCGGTCGAATTGGTCCATTTCGCGCTCAAAGAGCTTTTTGTGATTCGTGTGCTCATAGGTCTTGTCCATCGCCGTCCAGAAGACACGGTTGTCGATACAAAGCGGATTCGAAGTATCTTGGCAATCCTTGTTTTCGATAAGGTTTCCATACTTTACAAACGTGTTTCCCTTCGCATCGATATACGGCATGTCCTGGATCTGCTCGGTCGCCATGCGGTGGATCTGGTCATTATCGGCATCCGGGTACTGTGATTCCAGTTCGGCACGACGGCGGTTGTATGCCCGGGCGAGCCCCACAAACATCTGCTTTTTCGCTTCGTCTTGAAACGATGTCAGAGCGTAATCGACCACGCTCACGGCGATCATGGCATCTCCCGCGATAGTGGTGGCGATGTCACCGGCTTTTTCTTTGAGCTGATCGACCGCATACCCCTGAGCGTTTTCAGAAATCACATTCCCGAGGCGATCCATGCGCGACTGTTTGAGGAAATCGATCTCCGCTTGGCGTTCGAGCATTTTTTCATACACCGCAAGCGAGTCTTCCGCCTCCGCCATTTCTTTGCCGGCTTCGGTGGTGGGTTCGCCAAAAATACTGTCGGAGATCTTGTCAAAAATGCCTTTTTTGAGGATCTTGTCTACCGGCATGTTTTCGATATCCATCGACGGATCGTAGCTGTCGAGGAAGATGCGCTTGAGGTCTTTTAGCGAATCGATCGTCGTTTTGGCGGTATCCATCGTCTCTCCCGCTTGGTCGAGAAATTCTTTGTATTTTTGAAGTCCGCGCAGTTTTGCCGGATCGGTCTCAGATTCGATCTCCGCTTCAAGCAGCTCCATGTATTTGCCGGTCGCGGCGTCTTTGATGGTGTCGACATCGGTTTCCAGTTTGTCTTCGATGTCCGCATCGTCTTCTTCGCAAAACGGATTGAAGCGTTGCAAGCCGGTGCATTTTTCATCGCTCGCTTTGCAGCTGCCGCTTTTGCATCCGAATTCGCACATCTGTTGCTGCTTGAATCCATCGAGACAGGTTTCGAGCGTGACGTCGCTCACACATTTGTTGTAGCCCTCTTTGCATTGCGACTCTTTGTCCTTCTCTTTGTCTTTTTTGTCCTTCTCTTCTTGTGTCAGGCATTTGCTGGCGTCACAGCCGAAGCTGCAGCTCATTTGGGTGATCTTTCCGTCTTCTCCGCAATATTCCAAGGTGTCGGACGACAAGCAGGCTTTGTCGCCGGATTTGCAGGCGGGAACCGGGACACAGGCGTTGTTGACGCACTCTTCACCGCTTTTGCAATCGGTGGCGAAGGTGCACGCTGCATCTTTTGGCACGCAGGCGCCATTGAGGCATTTTTGCTCGTTGGTGCATTCGCCGTCTGCTTTGCATGCTCCGGGCACTCCGATCGGCACACATTTGTCATCGACGCATTTTTCCCCTTGCGGGCATGAGCACGGTTTCTCTTCTTCCTTCTCTTCTTCATCCTCTTCCGTGTCAGCTCCCGGTGCGTCTGTCGCTACGGGTGGCGCTTCTGTTTCTTGGGGTGAGGGTTCCGGCTCGGGGGTGATATCGGTTTCGCCGGGAGTCTCTCGGCACCAGGCTTCAAAACAGCCGAACTCGCAGGTCTTGATCGATTTTTTCCCATTTTCACAAAGCATCAGACTCTTGGGTCCCACGCATTGCGAGGTAAAGCTGGGGTCTGCGCATTCGGGATCTTTGGCACCGGCTTTTTCGCAGGCGTTCGCATCGGCGTTCCACACATAGCCAGTGCCACAATTACCGGTTTTGCTGCCGTAGAGTTCTCGGCAGCGCTTTTCATCGGCAGAATCGGCACAAGCATCGGGCTTGCCGTTTTGGAGCGCTCCGGAAATACATTCCTCTTTCGAATAGCTGTACATGCCGCCTTGCACCCCGTCGCAATCGGTCGGGTCTCCGCTGTTTTCGGCGATCATCACATAGCACTTATCGCGCGGGGGATTAGAACCCGTTCCTTCAAATTCGGGCTTGTTCACCACTTTTTCGCATTCCTTCGGGTCTCCGCTGCCCACCGCGCTTTCTTGAAAGCAATGCGCCTTATCCGGAAAAAACACACAGCTCTCCGACAGGATCTCGTTCAAGAGGTCGCACCCCGACAACACGATCGGCGAGCACAGGGCGATAAAGAAAACAGCAAGTCTTTTTCCGGTCTTTGGGGGAAGCACGGCGACGACAAGCA
>CAZYXI010000191.1:0-2774 GCA_964651215.1 uncultured Candidatus Peribacteria bacterium | reverse complement strand
ATATGATGGCAGACAGTTTTTCTTCGAAGAAGTGCTGCGCTTTGTGGAAGAAGTAAAGTCCCCCACATCTTCGTAATGCGTCACGCCTGTCTCCGGTGTGATCATGGAGGGGAAACAGGGGTCTTAATCGGCAAAGAGAACAGGAACTGAGGGAGCTGACTCCAACCGAAAAAATCCAAATGAAAAATTTTAAATTCTAAAATAAATCCCAAATGCAAAATCGTGAACATGCAAACGAACAGCAAAAATTTGAGAGCAAACAGATACTTAGAATATATGGTTTATAAATTCTTTTAGAATTTAAAATTTTACCTTTAAAATTACTCCTCTCCCTTTCAGTCTACGCATGACCTGCAACTGCCATTCGCTCGATCACATCAACGGCATTCTCGATCACCAAGACGTTTATCTCGACTTCGAAGAAAGTGACGAAAAGCTCACCTGGTGCAGTGGTTGCGGTAATTATGGCATCCAAAAAGCCGTTTTCCGCGCGCTTACGCTCGAAAATATTTCCGTGAGTGATGCGTTTTTTTGTTATGATATCGGCTGCTCTGGGAACGAATCCGACAAACACGGCGGCAACACCATCCATGGTCTGCACGGCAGAGTCTTGCCGCTTGCTGCCGGCGCGGTACTCGCCGATCACCGCAAAAAAGTCATCGCCACCGCCGGCGATGGCGCAACGTTTAGCGAAGGCATCAACCATCTCGTACACACTATCCGCAACGATTATCCGATCGTTTTCGTTCTCCATAACAATGAAAACTACGCGCTCACGACCGGACAAGCCTCTGCGCTGACGCGCGATGGGCAAAAGATGAATGCGTCGCCGGATGGCGTTTTTGCCCCGCCGATGAATGCCTGCCATTTTGCGCTCTCGCTCGGTGCGACCTTTGTCGCGCGCAGCTTTAGTGGTGACGTCAAACACATGGTCGCCGTTTTGCAGCAGGCACTGCGACACAACGGCTTTGCCTTTGTCGAAGTGATGCAAGTCTGCCCGACATACAACAAAGCGACTTCGCAAGAGTGGTTTTGGGAACGGATCACATACCTGGAAGAAACGGAAGACTACGACTGCAAAAATCTCGACAGCGCGCGCAAACACGCAGAAGACCTGGAAGAGAATATCGCCATGGGCGTCCTCTACGATAATCCGGTCGGTAATTTTATCGAGCGCTTACCGCAACGCCGTGACAAAAACACGACGCTTGTGGAAGAAGTCTCGCCCTATGATGTGACGAAATTGGTGGAAGCGTTTCGGTAGCAGGCAAACGAGATCTTTACCGGGAAACGAGTACTACTGGTCGTCAGGCGTCTTATTCAATCGAGCGATGCCAGCTTCAGCACAAGTAGCTTTCAATTCAATACCAGTCTCTGCCAACAATTGATTCAATTGTTCAGTGTCGGGATTGCTGTTAGACTTACAGGCAACCCTGAATGCTTCCATTGCAGCTCCAAGTGCGCAATTACGATTATTAGGAGACTTATCTCTTGCCAATGCATGCATGTTCTCTCTTGTAACAACGGATACGTCATACACTATTCCATTTTCAACTACTGTATAATCTGCTGGGGGATCTTCTTGTTTAAAGCAAGCAACAATGGCTTCGCCACTTAATTTATTAAAAGATTCAGCACCTTTATCTACCGGCTTAGAATCTTTGCATCCCGAGACTAATGCTCCTAAACCAATTATAGTTGCAACTGTAAGTGCATCACTTAGATAGCCTGCTTTTTTTCTCCATTCCATAATAATTCAAAATGATTATCTTTCTTTTAGATCAAGTTGCTATATTTGTCAAACTAAGTCTTTCCTGTTTGAATCATAAAAAATGGATATGCCGAAAAAGTCCGTTTTGTCCCGCATCCAAAATTGCTTTTTCTCCAGTTTTTGTGCTACAATTACGGCAGTTCTAAACACACAAACATGACGACAAGTCCTCGCAAAAAAGTCGCCTACTTCAGTATGGAGTTTGCGGTCGATGCTCGCTTTCCCAATTTTGCCGGTGGTTTGGGCGTGCTCGCCTCGGACATCATGCATTCCGCCTCGGACATGAAAGCGCCGCTCGTGGGCGTATCGCTCATCTATCATCAACACGACAACCCCGAAGAAGCATTTCCGATCGAGAAGTATATGAAGCTCCGCAGCGAGACGATCGTCGTCAAGATCCAAGATCGCGATGTGCATGTTTGTGCGTACGAATACGCGATCAAAAGCCATACCGGCAACAGTATTCCGATTTTTTTCCTCTCGACCCATCATCCCGAAAATGCAGAATGGGACCGCGATATTACGAAATATTTGTACGCTTCCGGACAATATGCGCGTATCTGCCAAGAAGTGATCTTGGGCATCGGCGGCGTCCGCATGTTGCGCGCGCTCGGTTACAACGATATCGATGTCTTTCACATGAACGAAGGACACGCGGCGTTTTTGACCCTCGAACTGCTCAAAGAAAACAATTTTGAAGACGAAAAAGTGCGTAAGCTCTGCACCTTTACCACGCATACACCGATTCCGGCGGGACACGATGCTTTTGAATATCCGGCGGTGGAAGATATTTTGCGTGAAGGGCTTCCGTGGCATATCCGTTCGCTCGCGACCAATGATCGCCTCAGCATGACACATCTCGCCATGAACCTGAGCAAAGCGAGCAATTCCGTTTCCGAAAAACACCGTGAAGTCTGTGAAGAGATGTTTCCCGATCATGATTTTTTGAATGTCACCAACGGCATCCATCATGTAAAATGGGCTTCTCCGCATCATAAAATGT
>CAZYXI010000190.1:0-2807 GCA_964651215.1 uncultured Candidatus Peribacteria bacterium | reverse complement strand
GCAAAAAGTATACGTGAGGGCTTGCAATAGTTGCGGATGTACGCGATTGTCGGCATCGAGCGTCGTAACGAGAACGGAGTCGAAGTCCGTGTTTTGCTTCGCCAATTCGGCGACGATCTGTTTGGCGGCGAAAGAAATATTCGCGCCCTTTCCTTTGATCTCATCGGGGAGTCCCTCCGGATGCTCGATCCAAAAAAATCTTCCGAACCGGTCTCCGAATTCTTGTCGCAATGTCTCGGCATGCTTTCGTGCGTTTGCTAGGTCGCGTGCTTCGGTCGCGAGGCAAAAATAGATCCGTTCGCGCGCATAATCCGATTTTGCAATCGAATCGATGGAATCCCGTAGCACCGAAAGCGGTTCTTTGTATGTCGGCAAGATGATGAGGTGGATCACGTCCGTCGGATCGAGATCATGTGCGGGATCTTTGCGGAACCGTTCGTTTTTTTGTCGCCAATCCGTATGGATCGCTTTGTGGTATTGGAGTGATGCATAGATCAAAAAATATGCGAACTCCATCGCTCGCAAAAACCACAAGAACACATAGAGCATCACGAATGCACTGACCCAGAGGGGTGCGAAGCGAAACAATACGAACGGCAAGAGCAGAGTGCTCCACGCCAGGATCGCCGGCAACATTTCAAATATCCGTTTGGTGGTCTTCATGAGAACGGTTGTCTGGAAAAAAACAAATCTCTTCAATTGATATGTATATCCGTTCACGAGATTCCATATCGACCCGGAATTCGCACCCGAAGCGGCAAGATTTCCTTTCTCAGATTGTGTCATGAAACAAATGCCGGGGCAAGTATAGAAAAAAAAATAAAAAATAATTGACTCTTGGCGAAATCATCTCCAAAATATCGTGGAATTTTTTCCCGTTCTGTGAGCGCTCAAAATCCTGTTCAAACGATACTCGATGCCGAAGAGAATGCCGCGCAGATACTCCAAAACGCCAATCACAAAGCGCAATCGATCCTGACCGATGCGCGCCGAAGTGCCGCCGAACTCGTGGCGGCAGCCGAAGCCGAGGCCAAGGAAGCATGTGATCGACACGTGACCGAGGCGAAACAAAAAGCACAACGAGCTTACAAAGAAGAAGTCGATCGGATCGAGCATGATATCGACTTGCTCAAGGATCGCGCCGCACAGCACAAGGATGCTGCCGTCAAACAGGTGGTGACGGCATTTGAGAAGCTTTTCTCCACCAGCTGATGCCAACCGCTTCCTTGCAAAAAGTGGCACTTTTCATACGAAAAGAAACCGTCGACCCGGTTTTGACGTATGTACAGCGATTCGGTGATTTCGAAGTCGTTTCGACGGGAGAACGGAATACGACCGATATGCCGGACAAATTCACCGATATCGAAGCGAGGATCGCCGATCTCCAGTTTGCCATCCGCTTGATCGCGACAGAAGCACCGGCGCCCGCATCATTCCGTCAAAAACTGTTGGGCGAACGGGTAGAAGCCACCGAGGCGGATGCCATCGCAGCGGCGGAACGGGATTTTTCTCCTTTCGTCTCCCGCTGTACCGACGTCGAAGAAGAACTGAATCAAATCTCCGCCGAACGCGCCAAATCGCTCGAATTGCATGCCGCACTTTCGGCTTGGAAGGAGCTCGATATCCCTTTGGATTTTGCCCGCTCGACCGCCGCGACCGAAATCCGCTTGGGAAGTATCGAGATCAACGATCTGACGGATTTTCTGCTCGAAACCGAAACGAGTCCCCTCATCGACATCCAGATCGTTACGCGCGCCGAAAAGACCGCGTATTTGCTCATCATCTTCCATCGCAGTATCGCCGACGAGGTACAACGACACTTCGAGGTCTACCGCTTTACAGAAGCGGTCTTTGACGACATCGACCTTCCGGCTGCCGAGGCTCTCAAAAATCTTGATTATCGCATGCGTGAACTCGATCGGAGAGAATCAAGCGCCAAGGCACAACTTCGAGAAATGGCGAGCGAACTGCCTCAGCTCAAGCTGGCACATGACGCACTCAAATGGGAACTCGAAAAAAAGCAGGCGATCGATCACTCCACCATGACGCAAAAGACATATTGTCTCACCGGCTGGGTCCCCACCAAGCAACTCCCCGCACTTAAGTCCGGACTTGCCGAGATCACCGATCAGCACGAATTGGTCGAGATCGAACCCGATGCCGATGAGGCGGCACCGGTCAAATTTGTCAACAGCCGTTTTGCTTCACCGTTCCAGACCGTCACCGAGTTTTTCGGTCACCCGCGCAAAGCCGAGGTCGACCCGACTCCGTTCATGGCACCGTTTTTTGTGATCTTCTTTGGATTCTGTTTGACGGATGCGGGTTACGGACTCCTGCTGACGCTGACGTTTTTACTCGCACTCAAGATCGTACCTGCGACCAAGGAAGTAAGAAGCGTATTGATACTTCTCTTGATGTGTGGCATCTCTACAATTATTTGGGGGATCATTTTTGGCGGGTACTTCGGTCTCACATTCGAGCAGATGCCGTTTTTGGTCAATCCGGAGACGGGTATGTTCTATGGTCAGATCTTTAATCCGGTCGATGATCTTGTACCCAAGATCATGCTGATCGCCTACGGGTTCGGACTTCTTCAGCTCCTTCTTGGCGTGTCTTTGGCGCTTGCGACCCATCTGCGTGCCGGCGACCCCTTTAAGGCCTATCTTGTCTCTTTCCCAACGATCCTCGCTGTGCTCTTCACCGTCTTTTGGGCATTGGGGATCGCTGGCACGAGCATCGAATTCCAAAATCCCTCACTCTCCTCTTTTTTCGGATTTTTTGCCGCATCGAACGATTTCTTCGGATAC
>CAZYXI010000189.1:0-2838 GCA_964651215.1 uncultured Candidatus Peribacteria bacterium | reverse complement strand
AAGATAAAGGATTACAAAGGGTGTAAATTCTCAATTGAAGTCTTGAAGCGGGTTTACGACTCTTTCCTTGATCTCACCAAAGTAGATGAAGGTGAGAGAGAATACGCAAATACATATAGGGTTAAAAATGATACTGAAACATGGTATTACGATACAATTGAAGAGTTTTTATCTGCACTCAATGAATCAACAATTTGTTGGCTTAACCTTCACGCTTTCTCTCCAACAGCAACACTTCATGTAAACGAAATTGTAAGCTACCATGGTGTATACTCAACTCAAGTTTCTGTGGAATTTGACGAAAGACATAAAATTGAAACTATTTTTAGCATCTTCGAAGGCAATGCAGACAAGTGCAGAACTGAACGGCAGGATGAAGTAGAAGCGCTTCAAGAAGAGGTAAGGATATTCATTGGACATGGTCATAATGAGCAATGGCGTGACCTTAAAGATCATTTGCATGAGCAGCATGGTTTTGAAATCGTAAGCTATGAAATTGGTCCGAGGGCTGGTGCTAGCGTAAAAGATGTACTCGAAAATATGATGGACAGGAGTTCATTTGCCTTTCTTGTTCTAACGGGTGAGGACACAGATAGTGAGGGTGTCGCCCATGCTAGAGAGAACGTAATTCATGAACTGGGCTTATTTCAGGGAAGACTTGGATTTAAAAGGGCAATTGCGTTATTGGAAAGAGATGTGCATGAATTTTCAAATATTTTAGGAGTGAATCAACTTCGTTTTTCAAAGGGAAATATCAAGGAAATATTTGGCGATGTAGTTGCAATAGTTAATCAAGAATTTAATTCATAAACGATCAAGTTACACCTTCCTCAAGGCTTCGATCGGATTGAGCGAAGCGGCTTTGTTTGCCGGAGCAAAGCCAAAGACGATACCGAGTGCGGTCGAAATACCAAAGCCGATCCCGATCGCCGACAGCGGCAAAATAAACGGCCAATCGAATTCGATCGCCTGCGCGATGATGCTGACAAGATACGAAATACCGGCACCGAGGGCGATCCCGAGTGCGCCGCCCAGACCGCAGATCATCACCGCCTCGGCGAGAAATTGAAACCGGATCGCGTGCGGCGGCGCGCCGATCGCCTTTTTGAGACCGATCTCATTCGTGCGCTCGGTGACTGCCACATACATCACATTCATAATGCCGATGCCGCCGACCACGAGCGAGATGCAAGCGATCGAAAAGAGTAACAGCGAAATGGCGTTGGTGACGGTGTCGATGATCTCCATCGCTTCGTCCATGGTGCGGATGACAAAATCGTCTTTCTCCGGATCATCGATATCGTGGTTCTTCCGCATCACGCGCTGAGCGCGCGTAATAGTGCCGGCGATCAGATTTTTGTTTTCCATTTGGATCCCGATGGCGGACAAGTGGTCGATACCGAGTACCTTTTTGTGTGCGGTGCGCACCGGCAGGTAGGCGAACTCGTCCATATTCATAAAGAATTTGATGCCGATCTCGTCCGCGACACCGACGACCTTGAAGGTCTGTTTGTTGAGTTTGACCTTTTTGCCGATGGCGGAACGATCGCCAAAAAGATTCTGTTTCGTCTCGTACCCGAGCACAATCACCTGCGCCAATTCTTCGTCTTCGGTAGCGGTAAAAAACCGTCCTTCGAGCATCGGCAGCTTTTCGACAGCGGCATATTCCGCCTCCGTCGCCCAAAACGTCACATTCTCTTCTTCGCTCTCGTGGGTCAGTTTTGCCTGTCCGATCGACAGTCCGTAGCCGGTCGCAACATTGGGAAGGGCGCGGAGGTCTTCGACATCATCGAGGCTGAGGGTCGTGATCTGAATACCGGTGACGATCCCCTGACCGGAATTTTGGTCGCGTTCGGAGCGAGTGCCGCTACTGGGGATCTGCACTTCGATCCACAACGTTTCGGGTGTGATGGATGTGACCTGGTTGAGGATCAATCCGCGCACACCGGCACCGACCGAGAGCACGATGATCACGATCGCCGTTCCCACCACAACGCCCAGGGTCGTCAGCGCCGAGCGCGCTTTGTTGTCAAAGAGCGCCCGGAGTGAAAGCCGAAGAATGCGCAGATACATCATCATTCGTAGCGAAGAGCATCGATCGGATTGAGGCGGGCCGCCTTGCGTGCCGGATACATGCCGAAGACGACACCGACAAACAGCGCGACAAAAAACGACAATCCCACCGAAAAAAGTGAAACGGAAAGCGTCCAGGTATATTCGAGTCGCCACGCCATCAACGCGATCATGAGCGACAATAATGCTCCCAGCAAAATCCCCATCGTGCCGCCGATGCCGGTGACGATAAGCGCTTCGAGCAAAAACTGATTGCGGATCTGTGACGGTTTCGCCCCGATCGCCTTCTTAAGTCCGATTTCGCGCGTACGCTCTTTGACCGTCATCAACATGATATTGGTAATGCCGATACCGCCGACGATGAGGGAGATCGCCGCAATACTCGCGAGGAAGAATTTGAGTCCGTCCGTCACCGCCGTCAACGTTTCGAGCGCTTGACTGAGCGACCGCACGGAAAAATCATCATCTTCGGGATTATCGATCCGATGGCGATAGCGCAAGGTCTGCGTTACGCTTTCCATCACGACCGGGACGTATTTTTCTTGATCGACTTTGATGCGGATCAGTCCCAAGTGCTGTTGACCGAGCAAGATCTTCTGCGCGGTCGCGAGCGGCACAAAGACCTGATTGTCGGGATTGCTCGCAAGCGACGCACCTTTTTTTTCGAGCACGCCGATCACGGTGAATTTTGCATCTTTGATCTTGATCTTTTTGCCGATCGGTTCGGTATGCGGAAAAAAATCTTCGCGAAGTTCGGCCCCGATC
>CAZYXI010000188.1:0-2839 GCA_964651215.1 uncultured Candidatus Peribacteria bacterium | reverse complement strand
AATATGTCGTTTCACGCGATCAGATCGGCTTTGCGCGGCGCTTTTTGAGCCCCGACTTTACTTTCGAAAACTTCATCGTCGGCGATAACAACGTGCTTGCACATGCAGCGGCGACCGCCGTTACCCGCGAACCCGGCAAAAAATACAATCCACTCTTCATCTTCGGTGGTGTCGGACTCGGCAAGTCCCACTTGCTCCACGCCATCGGCAACAAGATCGCCGAGGACAATCCCGATGCCTCGATCTTTCTCATGTCCACGCAAAACTTTATCGACGAGGTCGTGACGGCGGTGCGCTCCGGCAAAGGGGACAAGATCCGCGAAAAATATCGCGCGAACGATGTTTTTATCCTTGATGATATCCAGTTTCTCGCCGGCAAAGAACGCACGCAAGAGATCCTCTTTCATGTCTTTAACGATCTTCTGCATGCCAAAAAGCAGATCATCTTTTCTTCCGACCGTGCTCCCGGCGAACTCGGCGGATTGGAGGACCGCCTTGTCTCGCGCTTTGCCAGCGGTATGATCGCCGACATCGGAGCGCCGGATTTTGAAACGCGGCTCGCGATCTTGCAGACAAAGATGGAAGAAGCGAATATTGATTTTCCGGAAAAGATCCTCGACTACACCGCCGAACAACTCTGCGGCTCGATCCGCGAATTGATCGGAGTCTTCAACCAAATGGTCGCGCATTACGAATTACAAGGGCTGCTTCCCAGTCAGACCCAAGTGATGAATATCATGAAGCAACGCAATCGGCTGTTACGAGCAGAATTCGACGACCTCGAGCAAGCCGATTCCGAGCAAGCCGATTCGCTCGAAGAGATCGCCCGGCGCACGGCGGAGTTTTTTGACGTGCCTGTCGAAAAGCTCAAATCAAGCAGTCGTCTGCGCGAGTATGTCGTGCCGCGGCAGCTTGCCATGTGGATCGCTCACAAAAAATTAAAAGAATCGACCCACAAGATCGGTAATTTTTTCGGAGGTCGCGATCATACCTCCGTTCTCTCCGGGATCCGTCGGGTCGAAAAAAACCGCAAACTCAGTACCGAATTTTGGCGACAATCCAACGAGCTTCGCAAAAAACTCGGGTTTTGAGTCCCGGATAAAAATAAATTTTTGAATCATCCTTCAACCCTGCTATCATAGGGATTCTCTTGCTTTCGCGCCGCAATGCTCACCATCGATCCGTTTTTGATCTCATTCATCCTGACCGTGCTGATCGCTCTGGTGATCGGCGGTGTCTTCCATTGGCTCAGGCAGCCGGTCATCGTCGGCTATATCATCGCCGGCATCTTGGTCGGCGAGCACAGTCTTGGGATTATTTCACAAACAGAGATCATCCATCAGCTCGGCGACTTGGGGATACTCCTCCTCCTCTTTTTTATTGGAACAAAAATTGTGTTCAAAGATTTCAAGCACAATTGGAAGATACCCATCATCGGAACATTGATCCAAGTCGGCATCAGCGTCTTGGCGATGTGGGTATTGGGACTGTTCTTTGATTGGTCGCGTGAGATGGTGATCTTTTTCGGATTTGTCATCAGCCTCAGCAGCACCTCGGTCGTGATCAAGATCCTCGAATCCAAAAAGTTGCTCGGTCTCCCGATCGGTTACAACATTCTTGGAGTTCTGCTCGTGCAAGACCTTTTGATCGTGCCGATGCTGATATTGCTTTCTGCGATGGCGAGTGCTCCCGAGATCGATCAGATCGCACGACAAGGGATCGGCATGTTCCTCATCATTGCCTTTTTGGTGTGGTTGATCCCGAAGCAAAAGGTCCCGTTCCCGTTTCGCAGATCGATCAAATCGAATCATGAGTTACAGCTGCTTGCGGCGATCATCGTCTGTTTCGGTTTCGCCATTATCGTCGGTATGTTTCAGCTCTCGCTCGCCTTTGGCGCGTTTTTGGCGGGGATCTACATTGCCAAGACCGATGAAGCGCAATGGATCCGGCAGCACCTTCAATCATTCGTCACTTTTTTGATGGCGTTGTTTTTCATCTATATCGGGTCTTTGATTGATCCGCAATTTATCGCCGCAAATGCGTTTATGATCCTTTCGATCGTGATTTCGGTCTTGCTCGTGAATACCTTCATCAATGGGGCGATTTTCAAATTCCTCGGTGAGAATTGGCAAAACTCACTCTATGCCGGAGCCCTGCTCGCGCAGATCGGAGAGTTTAGTTTTTTCCTCGCTTCGATCGGACACAACAATGATTTTATCGAAGAAACAGACTATCAGATCATCGTGCCGGTGATCGCTTTGACACTCCTCATTGGCCCGATCTGGGCGGCTCCGTTTGAAAATGCGCGCGAAAAGCTCGTACTTTTGCAGCAACGATCGAAAAAACTCGCGAAAGTGGCAAAAAAACTGCCGTAACGTGATTATTCAAATTTCCGCTTCGGTTCGTAATGCGTGTAGAGAAGGGCGTCACGGTCTTTTTTTGAAAGACCTTTTGTGTATTCGAAAAATTCTTTCACGACCGGATTTTCGTGCGCACGGCGCATCTTCATCTTTTTGTCGATCTTGTAGATGCCCTTGATGCGTTCGGTGACAATACGCTTGCTCGATGGATTCGGCTGTCTGCCTCCGCCAAGGCAACCGCCCGGACAGCTCATAAATTCGATATAATCGTAGGCGTGCGGGTTGTGCTTGAGTTCGCGCAGAATATGCTGGATGTTTTTGGGCGTGGCGACCACGGCGACTTTGAGACTGAGATCGCCGATTTTGACGACCGCCTTTTTGATGCCCTGATAGCCGCGCACTTCCGTGAGATCGATCTTTTCGAGCTCTTTGCCGGTCACCAGAAAATGTGCCGTGCGCAATGCGCTTTCCATCACGCC
>CAZYXI010000187.1:0-2839 GCA_964651215.1 uncultured Candidatus Peribacteria bacterium | reverse complement strand
ATCCATTGCGAATTTTGCGAACACGATCTTCATGTCCATGTATTCGTGAACATGTCCGACCCCGAGATCGAAGACGAGCAGATTATCGAAGACGAAGATATTTCCATCGAAGAAGTCAACGAGGCGCACAAGATCCTCAGCGAAATGACCGGTGATGTCAGTTCACTTTTTCCCAAACAATGACGCGTCTCCTTTTGCTCCTCCTCCCCGTTTTTTTGCTGACGTCTTGTGGTTGGTTTCAAAACGATGAAGTCGAAAATCAGGTGAATGCTTTACGTGACAAGTCTTCGCAAGTGTTGGAACAGGGCAAGGATACCGCCGACGAGATCAAAGCAAAGTCCGAAGCGGTGCGTGACCAGGTCAAGACCAAGGTCGAGGATGTCGATGCCGCTTTTCAAGAGATCAAAGAAGCGGAAGAAGCCGTCTCGCGCGTATTCGGATCGCGCTACGAGATCGATATGGAGCGTGAAAAAAGCGATCTCTGTCTTACCGACGACGAATGCATCGTGGTCGAATACGAGGGCTGTTGTTCCAAAGTACGCGCGATCAACAAAACATATTTGGAAAGATACAACACCACTGCGACCTGGCAAAAAGACGATACCGATTGCAGCCAGGTCGTCTGCGAAGACCTCTCCGCCTATACGCAAACCGCCTGCAGACCCGATCACATGGGCGCGCAGCGCTGTGTTTTGACAAAACCGGAGTGATCTTATTTTTGACGGATCCCGAGCGCGAGTAAGACTTTGACGAGGATCGAAAACCCCGTCATCGCAAAAATGCATTGCAAGACTCCGATCGCCATCGGGATCAAGAGAAAGAACGCCGCACCGGTCACGATAAACAAAAAGATGCAAAACGTCGTCATGCCGCCGGCATACAAAAACATGATGCGTTCGATAAACCATTTGTCGGTCGGCCAGTCAAAGCCCTCACGATCGGCGGGGACACTGCTGATGTCAAAGTTTTCCGGTGAAGCGGGGGATTGCGATGGTTGTTCGTCAAATACGGACATGGGAAGAAAAAGAGGGAATTAGCGTGAAGAAGCAAGTGGCATTTCGGTATTGATCGAGATCTGCTTGCGGCTCGCCTGGATGATCTGAAGGGTTTTGAGCAGTTTTTGCTGACTCTGTTCGGTAAAGAGCGCTTCGAATGCATGATGTTGAGAATCACGAACCAGATGCGAAATATTGAGGAGAGAAACAAGACTGTTTTCGACTTGTTCGATGATATCAAGCGGATAACTGCCACAATCGCGTGCAAACTTTTGCAATCGCTCATACAGCTCGACTCGTGTTTCCACAAAGTTGGTTAGCGGGCAATCCATGATTCCCAGTGTGCGTAACGAAGACATCACCGAGTGATACATACGCGCATCGACCGGACCGAAACGATTTTTGTGGAGAGGCATTTTTTTTGTGTTATATCAACATATTTTAAAATATTTATTTATAAAAGTCAAACTTGAATCCTGACCTCTCAATTTTTGAACGGAGAAACGGCAGATATACTCAGAAAAAAATGGTGAAAAGCCACAATATTCCGATGAGGAGTGGTTGGTGAAGAAAGTAGATGAGCAAGGAATGCCGACCGAGCAGGGCAAGCAACCTGATGATTCTGAGAGGTCTTTTTTGCACGGGAAACGGTTCGTATTTCCGGAGCAGGTCGCCGCAGACAATGCCGAGCAAAACCGCTCCAAACCATGGGAACAAGGGATAATAATCCGCAGTCGCAGTCGTCAAATTGTAATTTCCAAGCGGCAGCAAGAGAATAGTTTCCGAATCGAGGTAACTGATCTGCCCGGCGATCAGAACGCAAACAACCGCGAATGCAAGATTAAACATCCCAAATCTAAGAAACAGGGGAGCAAGCAACGCACTCACGCCCAAAAAATGAAGCACGCCGAAGTAGATCGGCGGCATTGCTTGTGTAAGGATGGAAAATAAGCTGATAGAGAGAGCGAAAAACAGGATGAATGCGCTCCGCCGTATACTGAATCGCCAAAAAGCATTTTGATATTTCTGTGCGGCAAAGACACTGCTGATCCCGAAGAGGACAAAAAACAGCAGTGCCGCCACCGTACCGAGGAGTCGCCATCCGATATCCCGATGATCGAAAGCGTGCCAATCAAAAATCGTTCCCAAATCATAAACAAGATGGAACACGATCATCAACATGATCGCCACGCCACGCAACGCATCGATTTCGATCAGCCGCCGCCCAGTTTTTTTTCGCCCGAGATCCACATATTCCAGTATTGCTGATTTTGCGGTTATCAGCGAGGGAAAATCATCCGATCCGCATGCTCTCCATTTTGAATCGGAAAGCAGTCCAAAACTTTTCAATTGAGTGCGCTTCTGTCATAATGGGTGAGATTTTTAATACACATGTTTTGGGCGGATGCATTTGCCGAATCGATCAGTCAGCGTTTTCAGAACAAAATCTCATCCGGAAAAAGATTGATCGTCCGGGATGAAAAAACCTTTTCAGGAAGAGTACATGTCGGATCGCTTCGCGGTGTGGCGATTCATGCTATTATGACGGATGTTCTCAATTCGCGCGGTATTCCATCGAAGTTCTTGTTTGAAGTCAATGATTTCGATCCAATGGATGATTGTCCGCCGGTGCTGGAAAAAACCCACAAACATTTTTTGGGAAGATCTCTCGTCCATGTTCCTTCGCCAGAGAAGCAGTCCAAGAATTTTGCTGAGTATTATGCCGATGAATTCTTGGGGGTAATGAAGACGCTCGGATTTTCGGGAGAATACTATCGGCTGGAGCAAGCCTATCGTGAGGGAAAATTCAATGAAACGATCCGAACGGCTATTGAAAAATCTGA
>CAZYXI010000186.1:0-2855 GCA_964651215.1 uncultured Candidatus Peribacteria bacterium | reverse complement strand
CCTCCCAAGCAATCGGGACAGGCTCCTATCCTATTGGAAAGGCAGTCACATGATACTTCACGTCTTTGCTGATTCCCCCTTGCAAACTTTAATGAGTGCGGTTATTTATGCTTTTTTTGATGAGATTCAGACAGGGGAGTATTGAGAGAGCCAAATCTTTATCCTTTGCAGAGTATGGCCATCACCAAAAGAATGCTGGCTCTGATCATACTCAAATACTCTCTGGAGATATTTGTCCCTAGCATCATCTAAAATTCTTTTGCACTGATTACGCCACATATCAATAGCCGGTGACCCATAAAAGCTATCAAAGAATACGAAATTTCCTTTAATACCCTGACCTTCTGACAAGCGATTAAATGCTGCAGTTCTCGCATTTCCTGCTTCATGGAAGCTGTTACAACTAGCCTCAAGGGCTGCGGCGACTCTCTCTAAATATTTATTCATACCAGCAGAATTGCGGCAACATGTCATCATTCTATCGGCAATTTCATCTGAGAGAGTGTCGCATCTTTGTCTAAACGCTTCTTGATATTGCTTTCTTTTTTCTCTTCGTTCTTGAGTTTCTGCTATTTTGAGTGTCTTTGCGTATCGCTCAGGAAGGTCATTTGTATTCGGAAGAGATATTCTCTCAACATCCAAAGCCTGTGGTGCATTCATAAACTTTTGAGGAAAAACACTTCTATCGCAAAAAACATCTCTTGCAATATCAACAACTATTGTTGGGAAATGGTCAACTGTCCACTCAGGAATATTACTATTATCCCGAACAACGTGTGATAGATGTGTTCTCAATGAATCGAGCGTCCTCTTCATTGCCTCAAAAGAGTCTACACCATCAAGCAGTTCTGCTGCGTTCTCACGAGCAAATTGTTCTATGTTTGCATACATTTGAGCACCCAATTTATTTTCACCTAACACTCTCTCAAATTGTTCTATTACAGACCAAAAATCTGGAGCTTTCTCATTTTGTGCTTGTCCAACATCAGGGTGTACTAGTGTCATAAAGAGGGTGAAATCATAATATATTATGTTTAGTATAAATTAATATGTCAAATTAATTTTGTTTACTGGCGAGAATCTACCGTAGGGGGCTCCGCCGTATTATTTCGATCCTTCGCCGGACGGGGTGTGTCGTAGACCACCCCGTCCTTTGTGTTTGGCGCAACGGAGATGCAGCATCAGAACAACAATTTTGAATTTTAAATTTTAAAATAAATCACAAGACATAAATCATAAATAGCCTTAGATCGAGTACTGTTTAAGAATTACTGCTTTGAATTTCTTTTAAAATTTTGCCTTTCAAATTTACAATTCTTTCGATTATCGAAAGCCCCCTTGCAATCTCCCCGCAATCCGCTAAAGTCGCTCTGCAGTTTGTCTGAGACGTATGAACAACAACAATGTCATTATCGAGCCGGAGTTTCCGCAGTTTGACAACCGTAACGGCAAGGGGAGTCCGCTCCAAGTACTGCTGGGCATCATTATTTGGCTAGGGCTGTTTGCCGTGTTTTTGGCGGTGATGTATGTCAACTGGTTCACCGTGAGCCTTGTTTCGCTCTTGCAGATGGTCAAACCCAAGCCGTACGCGATACCGTTTTGGTTTTCGGCGATCGTCACGATCTTCTTTTTTCCGTTGACGCTCGTGGTCATCTTGATCGCTGCGTTGCTGAAGATCATTCGCGACTAGCAGTATGCAAAAATTTGAGATCCTCAGGCGCGAAATGATCCTCGACAATCCGTGGCTGCCGGTCGAAAAGCAGATCGTGCGCCTCCCGAATGGCGATGAGGCGGAATGGTTTGTCTCCAAATCTTCCGATGCGGTGTTTGTGATTCCGGTTTTGCAGTCCGGGCAGATCCTTATGCAGCGCAATTACAAACACGGGTGCGGCGAGATCGTGATCGAATTTTGCGCGGGACTGATCGACAAGGGCGAGCAGCCGCAGGTTGCTGCCAAACGCGAGCTACTTGAAGAAACCGGATACAAGGCGGAAACATGGAAATCGCTCGGAACAACTTTTGCCAATCCGACCGGCTCGACCATGCGCTATCATATGTTCTTGGCGGAAGGGGCATTCTATTCCGGGTCTCTGACCTGTGAAGCAAGCGAACAGATCGAGACTTTTCTCGTTTCGGATCTGGCGGAAGCGGAAAGACTTCTTCTGCAAAATGCCGCTACCTCATCAGTCGCGGCATTGGCGGCGATCACCTTTGCGCGGCAATCGCTTGCGGATCAGAGCTGATCATCTTTCTAAAAAATCACACCCGGACCGACTTCTCTCGCACGTGCTGACGGCTGAACGCCGGATGACCTGCAATCGAGCGAATGGTGAAGGGCATTTTTTTGCGAGCAATATTCCATGTTCTCGTATTTTCAGTCATTGGCATCGGAGACGCATCGAATCTTGTACTCTTGGAAAGTAGAAAGAATCGTATCCTGAAGTGATTTAAATTGAATAAAATAATTATTCAAAAATCTTTTGTCATGTCGATTTATTAGACCGCTGAGCACTGATGAGCATCGAGCGCATGTTCGGAAGTCGGTGAAAATAATACTGTTTTCGTTGTTTTCGCAAATCGCTTTCTTTTTTGTAAATGACTTTTGTTTTGCAAAACCGGAACAAAACTGCTAGAATACCCAGAAACCGACATAAATTTCGTATTTTTCAAACACAATGAATACACAGGATCCTGTATCAGCAAGCGCTCTTCGGTCGTTTCCCGAATTTCTCACTACCGAAGAAGTCGCCGAGATTCTCAAGGTGACACCGCAGACGATCGGCAATTACATCCGCTCCGGTGATCTGCCGGCGTATCGTATCGGGAGAAGCCACCGTATCGCGCGGAAAGAATTG
>CAZYXI010000185.1:0-2856 GCA_964651215.1 uncultured Candidatus Peribacteria bacterium | reverse complement strand
CAAAAAACGCATCATCTATGATGTCTTTCTGCTGACGGAACTCGTGCCGCCGACCGATAGTTTTCAGCCGACCAGCACGCTTGTGAGCGAAGCACTCATCGATGCCAAGCGAGAAAACCCCGACCTCTTTGGTATGGTGATCACCGATCCGGTCAATACCTTTTATGGCACCGACCATTGCCGACCATTGTACACGCTCTCCCAACACGGTTTCCGCATCGTAGTGACCGATACCGACAAACTTCCCGATAACAATCTTCTCTATTCCGGACTGTGGCACATCTTTTTCCGTTGGTTCAAAACCGGCAGCAGAGGGCTCCTCCCCCATCCGCTCAAGCCGACCCGTTCGACGACACTCCGCGCCTTGCTCAAAGCCTTCAATGTCCGCGCCAATCACCGTAAAGTCCTCGTAGTCGATAACAGCGTACTCATCAGTTCATCGAATATCGATAACAAAAGCAGTTTTTATAATGACACCGGTATCAAGATCTCCGATGCCAATGTCGCGGAATATTACACGGCAAGCGAATTGGAAGTCGCGCGTTTTTCCGGTGAAAAAGATATCCAAGTCCCGCCGATACCCGTCTCCGGCGCACAAGGCGAAATCGAAATCGAACCGCAACTTGGACATCGTATCAAAGAAGCCATTTTAAAAGACATCGGCAAAACGCGCAAAGGTGACAACATTGTGATCGCCATGCTGTTCGTGTCGCATCGCCAGATCATCGGCGAACTGAAAAAAGCGGTCGCGCGCGGCGTCATCGTCGAGATGATCCTCGATCGGAACATCTTCAGCTTCGGTACCAAAAAAATCGGATACCCGAATCGCTTCAATGCCTACGAACTGGTGCGAGCCGGCATCACCGTGCGTTGGTATCAATCGCGCCGAGAAGAATTCCATTCCAAACTGATCGCGATTTTCACACCGCAGTTTTCCATTTTTCATTTCGGCTCCGCCAACCTGACACGACGAAGTCTGCTTGGCACCAATCTCGAAAGCAATATCCGCATCCTGACATCACCGAGTGCACAGTTGAGTCAAAATATCAGGGCGTATTTCGATCGTATCAAATCCGAACCGTTTAGCAGGCAATATCTCGGAGGCAAACCACATTTGTTTGCACTTCATCACCTGTTTGGTGTTTTTGCGGAACGTACCGGTATTTCGACCTCTTGATATGAAAAAGATCACATTCATCAAAATCATCGCATTGATCGTTTTTGTCTGCGTCATCGCGCTCTTCTGGAATCAAGTGGATCTCGCCCTGCTCACCGATCGCGAACGCATCCGCGCCATCGTGGAAGAAAGCTTTGTCAAAGGTGCGCTCCTTTACATCGGAACATTTGTCGCGATCAAATTCACCTTTAGTCCGATGACGCCGATGACGGTGTTGGGAGGCTACGTCTTCGGCGGATTGTGGGGGGCGACCCTGGGGACGATCGCCATCACACTCAGTTCGGTCCTGATGTTTGTGCTCGCACGCCTGCTGGGTGAAAATTTTGTCCGCCAGACCATCGATACAAAATCGACTCGCCTTTCGCGCTATAACGATCTCATCGAACGGCACGGTTTTGTAACGGTGATCTTTTTTCGCATCATCCCGATCGCGCCGCTCGCAGTCGTCAATTTTGGACTGGGGATCACCAAGGTAAAACTGCGCGATTTTGTGCTTGGCACGATACTCGGCACGATGCCGGGAAATCTTCTGCTCGCCTTTATCGGTGACAATGCCGATCGCGTCAGATCACCACAGTTTATCGTTTTGGTCATCATCTATCTCCTCTTTTTGGGGATCACTTCTTGGTACGCCTATCGGAAACGATCATGAATCGGAAGCCAATACAATTACGGATCGGGATTTTTAATCTTCAGACCGGCATCGCCACCACCAAAGGATACTGGCAATACCCTTTTACTGCTTGGAAATATTTGTTGCCGCACTCTTCCGCACCCATCGCTGATGCGGCGGACTTGGTCAAAAGCAAACAGATCGACATCATCGGTCTCGTCGAGATCGATGCCGGTTCGTTTCGCACGAGACACGTCGATCAACTCAGTCTGTTTGCCGAAAGGAGCGGATTTCCGTATCGCACCTTTTTTCCCACGATCACCTTTCGCAAGCACGCCCTCCAAGGGAATGCGACTTGCAGCCGTTTCCCGTTATTGCAATCACGCAATCACAAGCTTCCCGGCTTGGGCGAACCGCGCTTTTTGAGTGAATCGGTCGTTGAGATCGGTAAAACTCCGTGTACCTTTTTCGTGACCCACCTCAGTCTCGATCGCTTTCATCGCAACGCCCAACTCGATGCGGTCGCTTCGATCATCAATGCCGCTGCCGGACCGACGATCTTGGTGGGAGATTTTAATATCTTCCACGATTCGGAAATGCGCTTGCTCCACGAAAGCAGACTTACGATGGCGACCGCCGATGCGACCTTTCCTTCGTGGAAGCCGAACCGCTGTCTCGATTATATTTTTTTCAGCGAAGAATTCCGCATCATCCACAGCGAAGTCGATCCCACCAAAGTCTCCGATCATTTGCTCTTTTGGACAGAAGTGGAATTTGTGCCGACAAGGTGATCAGGCGATCGCCACGATATAGCCCTTGCGTTTGCGTACCGTAACGGTATGAAGACTGCTTTCCGAAGCGATCCAGACCGAATCCTTTCTGCTTCCGACTACGGTCATGTCGCGGGTATCCAGCGTTTCGGAATGGTTTTTTTTGAGGAGTGCCTGTTTGGCGGTCCACATTTTATAAAACTGGTTCCAGTCGATCTTTCCCATGGCCTGCCATTCTTGCGGCGAAAAATGGGGAAAGAGGAGTGGATTTTTCATTACGACTCTTTGGATGTCTA
>CAZYXI010000184.1:0-2863 GCA_964651215.1 uncultured Candidatus Peribacteria bacterium | reverse complement strand
AAGCACTGCTTCTGATTCGATCCCACGCTTTTCCTTTTGTACCTGAGGGGAAATGTGTGGAGCGGAGCTCAGCCCCGCTCCGGCATCTCTCTGCTCCGACTATCTGTATTACGGGAATAACAAGGTTCAGGTGCCCTCCGGCAAACATGGATATGGTTTTAAACCACGGATGGAATTTTTTAGACTTCGGCATTTTCTTCTTCCGAAAGTCATGCTATAATTACATGAAGGAACATATCCTCTACTCACAATCTCCAAAACAAAAAACGGAAATGATCACAAAATCATCATTCTTGCTCGGCGCGATCGCATTTTTTGTCGGGACAATGGTGGTGCTTCCGCATGTTGTCAATGCACAAGGTGGCGCCGGTGGCGCCAATTGTACGACCGATCTTGTCGGCGAAGTCCCCGATGGCGTCGACTGGCGTTCGATCTTTATCATCCGCGGACCGGACGGATCGGCATGGCAACGTGCTATTGTCTCCAACGGAGCTCGCGGCGAATTTTTGTTAAGAGAATTCGAACCGACCAAGATCTATGGCACCGCTGCACCGGAAACCGATGTACAGATCTATCTTTTCGCTCCTCGGCAAAATCCCGGAGGTGGCATTTTAAAACCGAATGGCATGGGAACATGCTTTATGGCGGATGAGGCGTGGAAATCAGATCCGGAGAAGGAAGATAATATCGAACTCGGGTATTTCGAGCTGCCGGTTTCCGCCAAGTTTTTGTGGCCGATGATCGGCGAAGACATGGTGTTTGATGCCTTTTTCAAACTTGATCAATCGTGGGATTCGCTGATGGCGGATCAACGCTATAAAGGAAGTCAGAATTTTTTCATCGGGACGCACATTTCACCAAAAACCCTGCGGGTCGCAGGAGAATGGGACGAAGCCGTATGCGACAAGATCTGTGAAAACGGTCCGGCACTCGGCGTCAGTCTCGATCCGTACAAACTCCACACGAAATATCTCGGTGATAATTTTGCCGGTGTCAACGGACAACGCGTCAATATCGGAAGAATGCCCGGTGTCCATACGTTTTATGCCGGCTATCAGACCGCGATCCCCACCGTCGCCGAACGACCGGCGCTGCGCGAGATCACCCAAAAAGCCTTGTCGATGGAAATCATCAAGCGGACACTGTTGGCTCAATCGGAGTTTGCCGGCACCGCTCCCGGACTCCCTCAGATTTCGGCGCAACATTTGCAATCGGCGGCATTCGGCAGTCTCCCGGTTTCTGAAGAAACCAGACAGCTCGCGCGCTATCTTGCCGTATTGATGATCGGGAACCGCGGTGTCAATCCGATCGAGGGTGATATCAATCCCCCCACCCTTCCCGAGCCTCCGCCACAACTCCCCAATCAACCGCAGATCGATGATGTTCCGGCATTGCCGGATCCTCCGGCACTTCCCGGCGATCCGAGTGGAATCCCCGGCGGCGGCGGTACGACCGGTCCGACCGACCCTAGCACAGGTCCCGTTCCGATCCAGACCGAACGTCCACCCTTTGTCCCCGGCGTGCCGCGACCACCTGTTCCGCCTCCCCCCGGGATCAATTTTTTGTCCGGAGTGACACTGCTCGATTCGCTCGCTGCGATCGACGAACTTCTCAATCAAGGACAAAACGAAGGTCTGCTTGCGGATGTGTTTCCGACCGGTATCAGCAATATGGAAACCTGGTCATCCGACCTCGTTACACTGATCAGCTTTTGGACGGGCAGCCTCAGGCCAAATCTCTGTCTGCTTGCCGATGATGAGCATATGGATGCGAATTTTGAAGAACAAGAAGACCAGTTTACCGCGTTCCAATGCGAAGAACAGCTTCCATACGTCACAGGGAAAACGCCGCTCCTCTTGCTGAATACTGAAGCAGAAATGATCGTCGAGCCGCGCTTCCGCGAAGCGATCATCACTTCCGCCGCAGCGACATTTGATACGGGAGAAAGCTGGATCCTGCCTGCGGGAAAAAAGGAAGCGATCGATTATCACTACGCCTTCACCACTCCATTCGACACAAACCGTCTTGCGGAAGCATGCATCAAGCCGACTCAGATCGGGGCTTTGGTCGATTCGATCAGCAAGCAATTATCGCTCGGTGCGCGCGAAAGCACTGTCCTCGCGAAAGAACTTCATGCCACGCTGCCAACGACAGTGGAATTTGTGAAACTCCGATTTGCCGATCCGCAAGCGATCGGGCAGCGTCTGCAATGGTTTGGCAACGGAAAAAGACTCGATATCTTGCCGCTCTTCTTCGAGAGAAGTGCGAACGCTTGCAGCGAAACGCAAATGCCGGAATTATCGGCATATTCAAAATCCGAGCGCGAGGGATTTGAAGTGGGGGTATTGAAGTAAATCGGAAAATCCGCGAATACTCTTTGTGATTGCCTTTCATGAGTGTATTCGACTACAATCGCAAGTGGTTTTTTTGCGACATATGTCGATCGAAAACGGAGAACGGACTCCCCAAGAAACACTTGAGAGCATCGAGAAACTGCTTTTTAAGATCGAACGTCACCTTGCACCGCCGCCCTTGTGGCAGCGATTTTTAAAATTTGTCTTTCAACACGTATTTGTCATCGTGATCCTGCTTGCACTCGCATATTTTACCTGGCAGATCTGGGGTGTGATCGCGTTGGTCCTCGACAATGTCGAACTGATCCGCAGCGGCATGGCGGATTTTGGTGCCTCGGTATCAGACAGAGTCGAAGGACTCAAGTTTTGGGATTGAGAGATGGATTTTTCATATGCGTCATTCCTGCTACAGGTGTGATCAGGGGCGGCAGCAGGAATCTTGAATCTATCATGAAAGAAGATCAGGAGAGAAGACAATGGTGATCTGATGTTTTTGAGCATTGATTCAT
>CAZYXI010000183.1:0-2885 GCA_964651215.1 uncultured Candidatus Peribacteria bacterium | reverse complement strand
CATGGGGCACAATGCATGTTGTATGGTAATTATTGGTTTGTGGCTTCGTTTAAAAGTCTACGGCAAACCCACTGATGCTTCAGGCTTGCAGCCTGAAGCAAACAAGTTCCTATGAATTCGAATTCAAAAATGACAGACTATGACCGTGCTGCAAAATACGTTTCCAAGAGCAGCGCTGCCGCGGCACTGTCGAGATTGCCACGCATCTGCTTGTGTGTCTGTCCATGAAGCACGCCGGCTTGCTGGGCGAGTTTGCTCGTAAAGCGTTCGTCAAAAAAATCGACCGGAACGGATGCGCCATGCTCCAGTAAAAAATCTTCCAGTCGATCGGCAAACTCGCGAGCCGGCGCGACGATAAGCGCCTCGCCGCCTTGCAGATTGAGCGGCAGTCCCACGATCACTTGTCGGATGCCTTCTGCTTCGACGATGGTGAAGATCTGCTCAAAAATTGTGGCAGAATTGGTGAGCGGGCCACGCGGAAAGGCAATACCGTCCTCGCTCTCGCCGATGGCGACACCGATCCGCTTTTGTCCGAAATCGAGCGCGAGTGTCTTCATCGTACCAGTTGTGAATGAAAAATCGCATCGGACGAGAGCGCTTTGCCGGCGACCGCACCGATCGAGACATCGATACCGGCTTCTGCAAACACCGAGCGCGTCACCATCGTGTCATTTCTGCCGGGTTGCGACTGAAAATAGAGGTCAAACTCCCCTGCCGTCTCGATCGGCTGCGGCAAGCGATATTGCAGCGTGACGGCTTCGGTGGTGCCGGCAGCGACTGCCGGATACCGAAAGGCAAAAACGGTCTTGGCGTCCTCTTCGCGAATATTGACCGCTTCCCGTGGTATACCGCGCACCGAAACAAGTTCCGCTCCGAGCGGGACAAAGACTTCGGTGTAGGAGTGATTGTCACCGGCACCGAGGATGTTTTTGAGCACCGCTTCGGCAACATATCCGCTGCCGTATCGAGCGATCAGCCTTTCGACTTCTGCCGCATCTTGCTCGCTCCAGGTGTGTTTGCGCCGGATCGTGAGAGTATCGGTCACCATCCCGTCAAGCGCAACGACCGAATCGATGGTGAGGGTTTCGAGCAGATAGGCATCGGATTTGTTGCCGCCGACATTGGCAGAAACCACGGCGAGATAATCTTCCGCTTGGGGATCTCTGATCGCGCCGTCCACTCCGAGCAGCGTAAAAAAGCGCTGCACCTGCGGATCGGTGGAATGCGCCAAAATCCATTTTTCGCGGATGGCGCGCTTTGCGATCTGCATCAGCCGCTCCGGCGGAACTTCTTGCAGTCGGGCGATCAAACTTGGCAACAGATCGGCAATCAGAGCTTTGGGCGAATGCTTGCCGCTCCATTTTGATTCGACAAAAAATGAGAGGAGCAAGGAGGCATTGTCAGCGGTCAGCTGTTCATCGGCATCGGGAATGGGAATCGGACCGGACACAGCGAGCAAAGCGGCCAAGAGGTCATCAGAAACCGTCACGATCGTCTCGGCGGTCGGTGCGGCGGAATATTCGAGCATGCGACGCAATTGTCCGGCGGAAGCGGGAAAATCAAAATCCGCATTCGCGTCTTGCAAGGTCAATTTGGTGGCGAGACGCTCAAATCCCTCCGGTGGTGGAAACGCGGTGGCGTTTTTCCAGGCAAAAGAATAGATGTCACGGAATTCGAACATGCCGGTTCCGTCATTCGTCCGCACAAACCCCATCGACCCGGGAAATCCGCCGGTCGCGCGGATCTCATTACTGTTTTGAAAAAAGACGGCGATCGTCTGCGGAAACTCCTTGCCAAGCAAAATCTCACTCGCTTCCATCATTGCGAGCGCGAGGGAAAGCGCACGTTTCCCTTCGGGAAGGAGTATCTGTAATGTTTCGATATTCGCTTTGACCTCTGTCGGCAAAAGCGGCAGATCGATCGCGGCGAGATCCGCTTCGACGTCTTGCAAGAGTCGATCGATCACTATCAGTTCCGAACGAGCATCAGCAAGCAAAGGCAGGATGTTTTGTTTGCGCAGAAGAGCAAAGGGAATATCCCTTAGCTGCGGTGCCAGAGCGGTCAGGCGCAATCCGACCGCGGCAAGCTGTTCGCCGGAATCAAGGAGTGCAAGAAGAGCCGGATCGTCTTTTTGAACTAATTTTGTATTCAAGTAGAATGGTTCGAGCTGTTGTTGCATTTGCTCGATGGCTTGCGAAACCTGCAAAAACGCTTCCGCCGAACGGGCATATTGCTCATTGGTAAGGGAATCGATCGCTTCATCAAAAGAAATCCTCGCCTGCCAAGCCGACGAGGCAAGCTCGCTCTTAAGCGCAACCGCACCGGAAAACCCGATACCGATCAGCAGCAGCGGCACGAAAAGCAGTGTCGTTAGAAAGACAAAGCGAAACGGTGATGATTTTTGAACATTTTTTTTATTCATGAAAAGGTCGGTGATTTGCGGTTTACTCGCAATCATCGGTTCAAGGACAAGCGGTCGCGACGATTTGTCATCCGAAGCAAATCTGATGATCGTCCGCTTCCCGCTCAAGATGTCTGTTGTGGTCTTTTTCACACCTGAGATAGTACAGCAAACTATGGACAATTCGCCAATCGCAACGCAGAAAAGAAGAGAGGCGGGAGGATGTAGATTTAGGATTTAGGATTTAAGATTCAGGAATAGGAGAGAAGCAGAAATTAAAAATGAAAAATTAAGAATGAAGAATTGGGAGAAGTAAAACTCAATCAGGTGTTGCGTTCATCCCAAGTATTACCGGAAGGCGTATCTCTCGATCAATATGCCGTCATTCCCGTGGAAGGTGCTCTTTCGGGCGGAATCGGGAATCTTAATTTTTTTCATTCTTCGTCATTCCCGAGGCGGGGTGTCTGCCGGAGGGGTATCGGGA
>CAZYXI010000182.1:0-2896 GCA_964651215.1 uncultured Candidatus Peribacteria bacterium | reverse complement strand
TTGTTTTTGTTCTTTCTCGCGAGTTTTACCGATCTTCTTGATGGTTATCTCGCGCGCAAATGGCAAGTCATCTCGGATTTTGGCATTGTCTTCGATTCGCTTTTTGACAAGATTTTGACCATCAGTGTGCTCGCACTCCTCATCCCCTACGAAGTGATCGCGCTCGAAGTGATCATCGGTTTGATCGTGCGTGACTTGTTTGTCGATGGACTCAAGAACATGTCGCTCAGCAAAGGCAAGCCGATTCCTTCGATCCAAAGCGGCAAATGGAAATTCGTCTTTCAGGTACTCTTGATCCACTTCGCGCTTGGTTCTCTCGCTCTTCCCGAGGTGGAATGGCTGCTGACGGCGACCGCGATTTTTGGCTTGTTGGCACTTGTCTTCGCCTATTATTCGGGAGCGGTCTACACGATACGGTTCTTTTCCGATTTACGCCGATGACGATCGCCTTTCTCCAGCTGGTTTTTTTGTTTGTACCGGCATTCGTGGCGAATGCGACTCCAGTGGTGATCAAAAACATTCCCCCGTTTTCCAAATGGAATCGACCTTTGAATACGAAGCTGTTTGGAAAAAACAAAACCTGGCGCGGTCTCTTGTCCGGCATCGGCATGGCGATCATCATCGCATGGCTGCAGTTCCGTTTTTTGCCGCAATGGTATCCGCTCGCGGTGGATCTGAAAACAGCACTTTTGATCGGCTTTTTGCTGGGAAGCGGAGCACTGGTCGGAGATTGTGTCGAAAGCGCCATCAAGCGAAGATTGGGGAAAAAACCCGGTGCGCCATTCCCCTTTTGGGATGGGACGGATTATATCTTTGGCGCATTGATCTTTGTCGCACCGATCTATCTTCCGACAGTGCTCGGAATCATCTCGCTCATTTTGCTCGCGCCGTTTTTGAGCCTGATCGCAAATACGATTTCTTATCTTCTCGGTTGGAAAAATGTCTGGTGGTAGACTCTTTTTGAGCTTTTTCGGCGTTGGCTTCGTTCCGGTCGCCCCGGGAACATTTGGCAGTCTTGCCGGACTGCTCGTGATTTTGCTCATTGAACGATATGTCTCAATTTCACGCGAACTGCTGATCGGCGGTATAGTGCTAGCGGTGATCGCGCTGACGGCAATTGCGATTCCTTTGATAAAAGCGGAAACGCGCGGACAAGACGTCGATCAGTCGTGGATCGTCATCGACGAAGTCGTTGGTATTTGGATTTCCATCTTGCCGTTTTTGTTCGTTGCGGAATTGGAATGGCTGCATATCGGCATCGCTTTCGCACTTTTTCGTTTGTTTGATATCAAAAAACCGCTCGGTATCGACCGCATCGACGCGCGCAAAACGCCGGCGTCGGTGATGCTCGATGATATTGTCGCCGGCGTGTATGCCATGATCGGCGGAGTAGTGCTGATAGCAATCCTTGATCGCTTTGTCATATAAAGTATCAAGATGATTCCTCTCCCCCTGGACAGGGGGAGCCGGAGGGGGTAGATTTTAAAGAGAAATCGATTCATGAAGATATAATGATTGAGAACAACTCCCCTCAAACTCCCCTTAATCCCCCCTTCCACCCAGGCGGACAAGTATCAGAGGGGGAAAAACACATCAAGGGGGAAGGAGAAAAAAACGACCGTATCGTTCTCATCGGCGGCAGCGGTTTTATCGGCACGGCGGTCGCGCAAGCCTTGATTGCGAACGGCTTCCGGAATATCACCTCGCTTTCGCGGCGCGAACCGAAACATCGGCAATCCGGTATCAAATATTGCAGCGGCGTCGATATCACCAAACCGGAGTCGCTGCTTCCACATCTGCAAAACGCAAAGGTCGTGATTAATTTTGCCGGACTCGTCTCGTTTGCGAAACATCAAAAAGCTGACTTGAAAAAAATCAATGCCGAAGGTGCGCGGAATATTGCGCGACTCTGTTGTCAGGTGCCGAGTATCGAGCGTCTCATCCATATCAGTTCAACGGCAGCACTTGGTTTTGGCAAAAAGCACATCGATGAATCCCACGGATTCGAGTGGAACAACCATCAGCGATTGCACTATTCGCATTCGAAGCATCTCGCCAATACCGAAATCGACTCCTGCGAACTCAAAACGAACATCATCTTTCCGGCGCTTGTCCTTGGTGCCGATGACGAAGCGAATACCGGTATGCTCTTCCGCTATCTCTTGAATAAAAAATTTGTTCTTTCTCCTCCGGGAAAAAATTCCGTTATCGATGTCCGCGACCTCGCATCAGCGATCGTATTGGTGCTCACAAAAGCACCACCGAATCAAAACTTTATCATCGCGGCAAAAAGCCACACCTTTGCGGAAATCTTTGCGAGCGTTTGCGAGATCCTCGGGCAAAAGACCCGGATCGTAGTGATGCCGCGTTTTATGAAAAAAATCGCCTATTTTGGCGCCCGCCTCCTCGAAAACCACATCCGCGAGTTGCATGCGGAAAATGTCTTTTTGGGATTCGAAGATCGTCAGCACAATACTGAAAAGATCCAAAAACTGGGATTTGTACCGCGCTATTCGCTGAAGGATTCGCTGAGGGAATATTGGAGTAACAAAAAAGACTAAATACAGGGAATCCCGGCATGCCTGTCCGCCGTGGTGGAACCGAATCGGCAAGGAGCTGACCAAAATTCAATCGAGTCTTTTGGACTTGGAGTAACAAAAAAGACAAAGCGGAGGTCATTCCGGCTTGACCGGAATCGGCAAGGAGCTGATCCTCGTCTAATAAGAGGAATCCCCCCCCCGATCGGAGTCGAGGACAAGTTTGGAGAAAGTTTGCGAACCAGTTCTAACCCCCCTCAATCCCCCCTTATCAGGGGGGAAGAAATCGCATCACTAGATCTATTTAGTTCCACTTTGAAAATTTGTTATTCGTAGTTCTGAATGTTTTATTCATGCTA
>CAZYXI010000181.1:0-2919 GCA_964651215.1 uncultured Candidatus Peribacteria bacterium | reverse complement strand
TTCGCCGGCGGTCGGATTTTCGATGATACAGCGGATCTCGTGCGCATCACGGACACACTCGATGCCATCGGTCGTTTGAATATCCTGGATCTGCAAAAACTCTTCCGCAAAATCATCGACAAGGCTGATGCGGCGGATCGCTCCCAAGTCTTCAAGGAGTCCGATGTTGACGGTAAATATCACATCTTCTCCGACATCGATGTTCGCTTTGTCCGGTTCTTTACTGATGTAAAACGGCGTATCGGGATTGATGACGATGACATCGACCGAGTCGTTTGCCGATCTGCCGAATTCGTCCGAAACGGTTACGCTGTTGCCGGCGCCTCCGGCAGCGATCGCCGTATAGCGCGTGGTGAAGGTATAAAACCCACCCACGACAAAGTCGGCGATTTCACAGGTGATACTGCCGCTGGTATCTTCACAGGTCATGCCGTTGCCGGGAACGACATTCTGGAATTCCAATTGTTGCTCCGGATAGACATCGATCACGGTCACATTCTCGACATCTTGCTGGCCGAGATTTTGGATCACGATCGTGTATTCGATGGTGTCTCCGACACGAAGCGTACTTTTGTTCGCTGTCTTGCGGACGACAAACGGTGCGGCATTATCGACGATCAAAATCTCTTCGCTCGTCGTCGCGATCTGTCCATTGGCAGCTCGTGCCGTGGCGGTATTGATGGCGGTGCCGGTCTGACGCGCCCGATAGCGTGCGATGAAGCGATATTCTGCGCCGGGAGCCAACGTTGCAATCGTACAAGTGACTTGCGAATTTCCTCCCTGACAGGTAAAGCCGGTCGCGCTGACATTGACGAATTGCAAAAATTGCTCCGGATAATCATCGACGATCTCCACATTCGTAAAAGTCTGATCGGTCGTCGGATTGGTGATCGTGACGGTAAATTCCACTTCTTCATCCGGCATCATCGCCGCACGCGAAACATCTTTTTTAATCGTAAAATCCGCTTGTGTCGTTCCGATCAAAACAAGCGCATTGTCTTCTTCCAGATTGCCCGCCGCATCAGAGACTTGCACCACGTTGGCGGTGCTGCCGGATTTCTTGGTGATGAGACGGTAGGTGACGATCTTTTCCGTTTGCGGCGCCATGCTTGCAAAGGTACAGCGGATGCGCGAGGCATCACCATAACATTCATTGCTTGGCGCGATGCTGCCGGTTTCGAGCGAAAAGAATTCCTCATCGAAAAAGTCTTCCAAGACGACATTGTTCGAATTGGAGAACGTACTTTCATTTTTTACCGTGATGCGGAAGCGAGCCGTTTCTCCGACCTGCAGTGAAGATTCTTCCACTTCTTTGCGGACGCTGAGTCCGCGTGCGGTATCATCGAGCGAGATCTCTTGCGAGATCACCGCGCGGTCCGATGACGCTTGGTCACTGATGGTGGTCGTGTTCACCACTTTTTCCGCCGCAAGCGCAGCGGGGAGCACAATGGCAAAAGTGAACGCAAGAGCCAACAGAGTACGAGGGGATTTTATCATTTGGGTTTTGTTGTTTGTTTGATCCGAGCCGACTTCCGTTTAGAGCTGGAGTACGGCGCGATTGGTGCGGATCAGACTGCCGTCCGCTTGAAAAAACGAACCTTGGGCGGCGAGTTTGCCTTCCGCTTCGCCGGTAAAGACGAGGGTGAAGATCGGAGTATCGGTCGCGACGACCGGTGAATACGATTCGGGAGTGATCGAGAACGAGTGATAGTACACGACCGGTGCACTGCCTTCGATACCATCGAGCTGTGCGGTGAATCCGGTCGGGGTGACGACTTCTTTGAGACGGACGCCATCAGGAAGGAATGTCTTGAGGGTGACCGTATCGACGGCATGTTCGGTGCCGACATTGCGAAGCGAGACCGGTAACTCAAATCCACCTTCGATAGGAGTGATCGATGTCGAATCCAGGACGATCTCTCCGGTAAATCTGCCGGTCTGCAAAGAGATATTCGGCTCAGCGACTTCGCTGTCTGCCGGTGGCGAAACAACAGCTTCGAACATCGATGGATGTGAGGCGACCGGAGCACTAGTCTGCTCGACACATGCCGTCAGCATCGGGATCGCCATCAGTAAGGCGAGTACGAGTGAAAGCCGATATTTGCATCTTTGTGACTTCGTCATGCACTAGGCAAGAGTATGTATTATCGTTGTCGGTATTTTACCATACCGTCGGACAATTTTAGCATGTTGCCTCGCTCCGCGCAACGAACTGGGCTTGACGAAAACAAAATATAAGACCTAACAAAAACTCCTCCGATTCCAAATCCCTACTCATGCTTTTTTTAAAAAAATCATTCTCTGCTATGCTGATTCCATGAAGCGCATCTGCAGGATTTCCGGCACCGAGTTCGAGATCACCCCTGAAGACCTCGCGTTTTACCAAAAAGTCTCCCCGAAGATCGGCGGCAAAGTCTTCGAGATCCCACCACCGACCCTGTGTCCGGAGGAACGCCAGCGACGGAGATTGGCTTGGCGAAACGAACGAAAGCTGTATAAACGGGACTGTGCAATGTGTAATAAGTCCATTGTCGGTATTTTTGCTCCCGATTCTCCTCACACTTTGTTCTGTCATGAATGCTTCTGGAGTGATAAGTGGAATCCACATCAATTTGGAAGGGAGTACGATTTTTCACGCCCGTTTTTTGAGCAATTCATCGAGCTCTTTTGTGCGATTCCGCAACCAGGAAATGGGTACAAGACAAATTGCGAAAACTGTGAATTCTGTAATTTTCAAAACGATTCTCATAGCTGCTATCAAACCTTCGGGAGTGGTTTTATGGAAGATTGCATGTACACAAATTGGACGTATTATGCCAAAAATTCACTCGATCTCTTTCGTTGTGAACATTCTGAACTCAGTTACGACTGCATCGATTGTAATCATATTTACTTTTGCGTGAATTGTCAGGAATGTTC
>CAZYXI010000180.1:0-2924 GCA_964651215.1 uncultured Candidatus Peribacteria bacterium | reverse complement strand
TCGATCAACACATCGCTCTCGACCTTGCTCGTCGTGCTTTCCATGCTGTTTTTCTTCTTGGGTTTTTCTTCGCTCTTTGCGTTTTTCGTGGCACTCTCGGCCGGTCTCATCGTCGGAACCTACTCTTCGATCTTCCTGGCAGCTCCACTTGTTGTCGTTTGGCATTCGAAAGCAAAATAATCATCCCATCTTCATCCCATTTCCCAGCACACTTCGCTCCGACCGATCATGACATTGCAGACACTTTCTGTTGGGGATAGCCGATGACGGTAGAAATCTTCCTCGTTTTTTTGGTGATCCTGTTCGCACTCTTTTTGTTCGTCACCGAAAAACTGCCGGTGGATATGACGGCGTTTTTGATCCTCATCACCTTGATGCTGCTTGGTCTCATGTACCCCGATTCGTTTCCGACCGTGAGCGAAGGACTCTCGGGGCTTTCCAATCAAGCGACGATCACTGTTTTGGCGATGTTTATTTTGTCAGCAGGAGTGCAGCGTACCGGCATCATCAATCGTCTCGGGCGCCAAGTGTTCAGTTTTGTCGGGAATTCAGAAGTGAGGCAACTCCTGGCGATCGCGTTGATCGTGGCGCCGATCTCCGGTTTTGTCAACAATACCGCCGCGGTGGCGATCTTGCTTCCGATGGTGCTCGAACTTTCGCGCCGCTCCGGGACGGCGGCGACCAAACTGCTCATTCCACTCTCGTTCTTCGGCATGCTTGGCGGGACTTTGACCCTGATCGGAACATCCACCAACATTCTCGCGAGCTCGATTTTGCGTGATTCGGACACTCCGCGCGATATCGGCATGTTCGAATTTACTCAGGTCGGTGTGATCGTCTTATTCGTCGGTGTCGCCTACTTTCTTTTGATCGGAAGGTATTTGTTGCCGGAACGGACCAATATGGAAAACGGAAAGAAAGAGAGTACGTTGTTTTTGACGGAGATCGTGTTTGAAAAGGGGAGTGAGTTTATCGGCAAGACTTTGGCAAAATCAAAATTCGCCGAAAAGAACGATGTGCTCGTGCTCAAATTGATCCGCGACAACACTTCGTTTATCAAGACCGCGGAGGAGAAAGAGATCGAAGAAGGCGATATCCTTGTTCTCAGGGCGACCGAACAGCGCGTGATCGAACTCACGAAACAAGGCACTATCAAGCTTTTGCCGAATTTTGATGAAGCTGCACGCAAACGTCCTGCCGGTACGGGCAAGATCATCAAAGTGATGCTGAGAGGCTTTACAGCTTTCCATGATCGCAGTCTGGACGAGATCAATTTTTGGAAACGCTTTACCGCGAGTGTCGTGGGCCTGAACATCCCTCAGATCAAGGCGCAACGATTGGGGGCGATGCGGCTCAAAGTCGGACAGATCCTGTTGATCCAGGCATCCATCGCCAGTCTGCGCAAGATCCGGGAATCGCGTGATTTTGTGCTCCTCGAAACGCTTGAGGACGAATTTAATCCCGAGAAGATGTGGATTTCTCTCACGATCGTCGCCGGCGTGATCTTTTGCTCCGCGGTGATGGGTGTACCGATTGTGATTTCGGCTTTGGTCGGTGTCGTCGCGATGGTTTTGACCCGGTGTTTGACGACAGAAGAAATGTACGGAGCCATCAACTGGGAGATCATCTTTTTGCTTGCCGGTGTGATTCCACTCGGTATTGCCATGCAAAAATCCGGCGCGGCGGAGGCGATCGCAAGCGCACTGTATGATTTCTCCGTCGGCGACCAGGGTATTTTTATTTTGCTCTTACTCTATCTCGTCACGACATTGCTTACGGAAGTCATTTCCAATAACGCTGCTGTCGTCCTCCTCGCTCCCATTGCGATCTCCGTTGCCGATGCGATGAATGTCGACCCTCTGCCACTCGTGCTGGCAGTCATGTTTGCCGCTTCCACCAGTTTTTTGACACCGGTCGGTTATCAGACGAATACGATGGTCTACGGTTCCGGTAACTATCGCTTTTTTGATTTTATCAAGGTCGGAGCGCTCCTCAATCTGATTTTGCTCTTTTTGACGCCGTTCCTCATCAATTATTTTTGGCCGGTACAGGGGTAAAAAGGCGCAAGGAATAAGTTGTAAGTGAGAAGCATTTTGAGGAGAGAAGAGGCAAGAGAATGAAAAATGAAAAATTAAGAATGAAAAATTTGAAGAAGAACTCCTCCAGAGGTTGCCTTTGTCTCAATTGTTACCGGCGAGCGGATATTTCGCTCAACACGCCGTCATTCCCGAGGGAGGTGCTGTTTCGGGAGGAATCGGAATCTTGCTTTCTTAGAAATCAAAGAACGACAGTACGCCTCAAACGGATCTATTTTTCTGGTCTACGCCACTTTGGTCTGGTATCGTAGTCTCATGAAGCAGATCTGTAGAGCCACCGGCATCGAGTTCGAGGTCACCCCTGAAGACCTCGCGTTTTATCAAAAGGTCTCCCCGAAGATCGGCGACAAAGTCTTCGAGATCCCACCGCCGACCTTGTGTCCGGAGGAACGGGAGCGCAGACGGTTGGCTTGGCGCAACGACAAAAATCTCTACAACAGAAAATGCGATCTTTGTGATAGACAAATCATCTCTATGTATCCTGATTCTGTTTTATTTCCGGTCTATTGCAGCGATTGCTGGTGGTCGGATGATTGGGATCCACTGGACTATGGACAAGAATTCAATGATACACAACCTTTCTTCGACCAATATCGTGCGCTTCTGAAGCGCGTTCCAAAACTCAACCTTATAGTTTTGTATAATGAGAATTGTGACTACGCCAACTACACTTGGAAATCGAAAAATGTCTATTTATCTTCAGACATCGGATATGGACATGATGTCATGTACTGCAACTCATGCCATTTCATCCGTAGCTCAAGTGATACCCTTTATAGTAAGGAATCTGAGCTTCTTTACGAATGTATCGAAAGCGTTAAATGCTAT
>CAZYXI010000179.1:0-2978 GCA_964651215.1 uncultured Candidatus Peribacteria bacterium | reverse complement strand
TTTTTATGCGGATCGAATGGGATCTCGAAGAATTCCAGCTCGATGAGCAGGGTTTTTGCGAGCGCTTTGCGCCGATCGTGGCACAATACGGGATGCAGTCGCGCCTGGATTTTGGCAAGGACGACAAACAGATCGCACTTTTTTGCTCGCGCGAACTCCATTGTCTGCTTGATATCATCAATCGCATTCAGATCGGCGAATTACAAACGAAGATCGCTTTTGTTGCGAGTAACTACGACGATGCCGAATCTGTCACGAGTCGTTTCGACATCCCGTTTTTCCATATTCCCAATGGTGAAAGTCAAGAAGCCGGATTGCTTGCTCTCATCAAACAGTATGATTTGGAATGCGTGGGACTGGCGCGCTATATGAAGATCCTTTCGGAACGCTTTTTGCAAGAAGCAGATCTGCCGATCATCAATGTCCATCACTCGTTTTTGCCGTCTTTTGTCGGTGCCAAACCCTACGACGAGGCGTACGAACGCGGTGTCAAGCTTATTGGCGCAACGTCGCATTTTGTCACCAAAGAACTGGACCAGGGACAGATCATCGAACAAGAGACCTTGCGCGTCACTCACGGCAATTCGGTGGACGAATTTAAAACGCTCGGGAGGAAATGCGAAAAAGAGGTGTTTGCCGTCGCCCTCAAAAAACAGCTCGAAAACAAGCTGATCGTTTACAAAAACCGCGCGATCGTCTTCAGTTGATCAAAAATCACGCATTCACGGTAATGCGCCGCACCGAATCTTCCGCTGCTTCTCGCACTTCCGCATTCAAAAAATTGACCGTCGCTTCGATATCGGAAATATTGTCGATGTGGAGCGGTGTTTTGTCGAAGCGATAAAAAATGACGATATTGCCGTAATCAAAGAGTTTGCCGAGGATCCCCTGACTCGTTTGAATTTTGGCGATCTCCTGCAAACTATAGATCTCCTCTTTGCGCAAAAAGATTCCCTTACGATACACCAGCTCCATATCGGCGATGCGATAGTATTCAAAAAACCACTGAAAGAAGATGATCGAAGAGATCGTCATTTCACCAAAAGTCACGATCGAAAAGATCACGAGTTTGTTCTCGAGATAGGCGGCATCAAAGATCATGGCAAATATAAGCCACGCGATCCCCAGAAAGAATTGATAGAGCAAGAGACGCCAAAAAATCCGGAACGGGGTTTTGCGGAGCCGGTATCGCCAGAATGTCGAACTCTTTTTTTCCATAGTGCGAAAAGAACTTCGTGCAAATGCTAACGTAGCAATTTTTTTATTTCTTTTGCAAAGCGGTTCTTGCTTTTCTGGTATAGTGTCAGCGGATTTTTGTAGCAAACCATGCGTTCGATCCGCTCTATCGGAATAACAGGTCTTCTTTTGCTGACCGGATGTGCCTTTAATTTCCCCAGCTCTGTGGAGACGGAAGCCGCGGTCGCACCGCTATCGTACCGGATCCTTGCCGAATATCCCCACGATTCGACCGCTTTTACGCAAGGATTGGTCTTCGAGAGCGGCTCGTTTTATGAATCCACCGGCATGTGGGGAAAATCTGACTTGCGCAAAGTCAACATCGCAAGCGGCGAAATCCTCAGACAACGATCACTCGAGAAGTCACTTTTTGGCGAGGGGCTCGCACTTATCGGTGACCAGCTCATCCAACTGACATGGAAGTCAGGCAGGGGATTTGTCTATGACAAAAACAGTTTTGAGCTGATCGAAGAGTTTTCCTACAGCGGAGAAGGGTGGGGGATCACCTATGACGGTACGGACTTGATCATGAGCGACGGGACGGCGGAGATCCGCTTTTTGGACCCCGAGACGTTTGCCGAACGCCGCCGGATCACTGTCACAGCAAATGGCATTCCGCAAACGGATCTAAATGAGCTCGAATTTGTCAGCGGCTCGATTTTTGCAAATGTCTGGAAAACGGATTCGATATTGCGGATCGATCCGCGGACGGGCAAAGTGACGGGGATATTGGATCTGACCGGATTGTATCCGCTCGCGGAGCGCAATCCGCAAGCCGATGTCCTCAATGGTATCGCCTACGATGCAGCGGATGATATTGTCTATGTCACCGGCAAATATTGGGACAAAGTCTTTGCAATTCGAATCATCGAATGATTTTCGCTACCTCAATACCTTCTGAACCGCTTCGGCGACGGTGCGCACGGGGATCAAAGTCAGTTTTGATTTTGGCGGTTTTTGCGAACCGGGAATAATTGCAGTCGTGAATCCGAGTTTTTCCCCTTCTTTGAGGCGTTGCTCCAGGCGTGACACCGCCCGGACTTCGCCGGAGAGTCCGACTTCGCCCACAAAAAACATCTCCTCAGAGACCGCGGCTTTGTTGCGCGAACTGGCGACCGCGAGGCAGATCGCAAGGTCGGCAGCCGGTTCGTCGATGCGAAATCCGCCCACGACATTGGCAAACACATCGAGGCTCGAGAGTTTGACATTGGCGTGTTTCTCAAGCACCGCCAGGAGAAGTGAGAGACGTTGCAGACCGATACCGCTCGCGGAGCGCTTGGGTAGTCCAAAAGGCGTCGTGGCGGTAAGGGCTTGGATCTCGACCAAAAACGGACGCTGCCCTTCGAGTGCCGGATAGATCGTGCTGCCGATCGCCCCCGGTAGTCTGCCGGACAAAAACGCCTCGGATGGATTGGTGACCTCTGTGAGTCCGCCTTCGGTCATGGCGAAAATGCCGACTTCGCTCGTCGCGCCAAAACGGTTTTTGCTGCTTCGCAAGATGCGGAGATCGTGCTGATCGTCACCTTCAAACTGCAAGACGGTATCGACCAGATGTGCGAGCAGTTGCGGACCCGCCATTTCGCCGCCTTTTGTCACTTGTCCGATCAAGAGGATCGGAATGCCGGCAGTCTTGCTGGCATGCATCAACATTTCGGTGATGGTGCGGATCTGCGGCATCGAACCGGGAGAGCCCGGGATCTCGCGTGAAGAAAACGTCTGCGCTGAATCCACGATCACAAATG
>CAZYXI010000178.1:0-2980 GCA_964651215.1 uncultured Candidatus Peribacteria bacterium | reverse complement strand
TTTACGTCTTTGCACCCATTGCATGTTCTCTTTTGTACTGAGGGTTTCAAGACTAGCAAGCAAGTATCAAGAATACAGTATACAGAACCTCGGACTTCCAGATTACAACCTGGCTTGTCTTTCTGTAATCTGTACACTTGCCGACTTGTCTTTGTGATTTTTTGAGATTTCTTTACCACTGCTCAATACTCATTCTCATCGTATCTTCTCAATCCTACTTAAAATATGAGCAGATATTCTTATCCCTTGCGACTTACTTCTTATAACTTGCGACTTAAAACTTGCGACTTCCCTACTGGTATTCTCGTGATTTTTCCGCATAAATACTGATCACATTCGGGATCTTCGCCAGATCATCCACGATATCGGGCGTGATCATGACATCGAGTGTGACCCGATGGTCATCGGCAATAGCCTCGTCTTTACTCGATATCACTCCTTTCAGATCAAAAATCGCCACTTTACTCTGCTCGAGCATGGCGGCATCTTCGACATAAAGGATCATCTTCACCGCAAACGCCGGAACCTTGGTCGAGAGAAGTTTTTCTTGCACTTTGTATTGCGGATGAAGTGGTCCGATCCAGCGCACAAAATCTTGTCCGGCAAGTTTGTCCGCGTCCTCCGGAGTCGCCCAGACCAGGATCCGACGATAATCATTATCGGAACCAACAACGACCACTCCTTGGTCTTCGAGAGTCTGACTCCATTCCGGCTTGGATTCGCCGACGAATTGGAGCAGAAAAAGAGTCGGTGATCCGGGAACGATCGATGCTTCCAAGTCACTCGAAACTGTCGGTAGTCCCGCCAGCGGATCGTCATACCCCTCACGCTGAAACAGTTGGAAGGGATCTTTGACCGGCGTAAAACGGATCGATTTGGAGAGTTTCGCCGCCTCCGTCGGCTTGAGTTCGAGCCAATATTCTTCCGGCAGATATTCGGTCACGCGCAGCGGAAAGACCGTGTCCCGGATTTTGGCGTACTCTTTTGGTGAGATTTTGATGAGATACGAATAGACCGAAGCGGGCGTTTTTTCTACTTCGGCTGCTTGCACATCCGTTTCCGGAGCAAGTGTGGGAATAGGATTATCCGCAGTGGCGATTGGAGCCGCGACCGATTCTGTCACCTCGGAGGGTTTTGGAGGCGGTGTATTGGTAAAACGGTCAGCTTGTGCAATGCCGATCGGGTCGGACGACTCTCGTTCGACACTTTGCGGCAACGATGTGGAGCCTTGCAAGGAAAGCGAATCACCAAAAAAACCCCACACCCCTCCGACAAACACCACCGAAGCGATCACATAGCCAAACCGTCTCAGATATTTGAGCGGAATCGAGATCGTCACCGTCGGATTCTCGCGCACGAGGCGACTTTCGAGACTCTGCTGCAATTTTTGCAAGAATTCCGGCGTCGGCGTAAAATTCCCCAATTGACTCATCGCCGCCATGATCGCCTGCACCACTTCGGGCGGCAGATCGACTTGCGGTTCTTGACCGCGCTGGACGGCGGCAATCGCTTTTTCGAGCTCTTCGATGGAGATCCTGGGTTGCTCTGACATAGGATGAAAAGGGGGAAGAAGAACAAAGAGTGGCGATATTATGCGCCTTGCGAGACTCGTATCCGGCACAAAACCTTCTCATGATTTTAGCACAAAAACAGCAAAAGAAAAAGAGTTCTCTCCCGAAAAAGAAAAAGCCGGAAAAAGACTTGACGAAAGCCCCATTTTTTACGGAAAATGCTTGGGCGTTTTTCTATGGAATGAAAGCAAGCGTCCGAAATATTCATATCTCACCAAAAAAGGCGGCTCTCGTTGCCGACCTTGTCCGTGGCAAAAAAACCGATGAAGCTCTCGATTTTTTGAAATTGGCAGACAAAAAGGCTGCCGGCATCATCTACAAGGTCGTCGCCTCTGCGGTCGCGAATGCTCAAAACAACGATGGCAAAAGCAAATACAATCTGGAAGTCTCCAAGATCTACGTCACCAAAGCGCGCAAACTGCGTCGCGGTATTCCCGGCTCACGCGATCGTGTAGTGCCGATCTACAAACGTTTTTCGCATATTTTTGTCGAGCTCGAAGAGATGTCTGCTCCGACTGCGGAAACTCCGAACGAATCCTCACAGGCGAGCAGCGGACCGAAAAAACCTGCAAAAAAGCCTGCCACCGCTCGCGCGAAAAAGTCCGCCTGATTTTCTTCTTTCCTTCCTTTTCATGGGTCAAAAAGTCAATCCCAACGATATCCGAATCGGTATCATCAACACCTGGCCAAGCCGCTGGTTTGCACTTGGTAAAGGCTACCAAAAGAACTTTTTGGAAGATCTGGCGATCCGTGATTACTTGAATAAAAAACTCTCCGAAGCGAGCGTCTCATCCATCGAGATCGAGCGCAGCAGTTCGCAAGTGACCGTGATCATCTTTTCGAGCAAGCCCGGTGTCATCATCGGTCGGAGTGGGACAGCGATCGAAGACCTCAAAAAAGAACTCTCGCAAAAATTCAACAACCATTTCGACGTCAATATCCGCGAAGTCAAAAACCCCGATACCGATGCCGAGATCCTCGCCGGTTCGGTCGCCGAACAGATCGTTCGCCGTGTTGCTTTCCGCCGCGCGGCAAAATCCGCTGTTCGCAAAGGGATGGATGCCGGAGCCAAGGGGGTAAAGGTCGAAATCAGCGGACGCCTCAACGGCGCCGAGATCTCCCGTACCGAGTTCTTTTTGGAAGGCAAGATCCCTCTGCAGACCTTCCGTGCGGATATCTCGTATGCGAGCAAGCGTGCCGAAACCACTTATGGGACCATTGGTATCAAGGTCTGGGTCTTCCGCGGCGAAGTCTTCCGTGATCGTCTCACGAACAAGCTCGAAGAGGTGGTGACTGCCTGAACGGAAAAATGCCGATGGTGGTCACCTACGCGAACCTGTTTTAAAGAGGGCTCTTGATGTTTTTTAATCTCATATCGGTAACCTGCGTATATCTTTGAGTAGTCCTGA
>CAZYXI010000177.1:0-2987 GCA_964651215.1 uncultured Candidatus Peribacteria bacterium | reverse complement strand
CTTAACGTTTCCTCCATTGCGGAGCGCGACGAGCACGTTTGAGGCCCGGTTTTTTACGCTCCTTACTGCGCGCGTCACGAGTAAGCAACCCTGCCTTTTTGAGGATCGGGCGGAGCGAAGCATCAAATTCGACCAGCGCACGGACGATACCGTGGCGAACGGCGGCGGACTGGGATGATACGCCTCCTCCCGTGACTTTGACAGTAATATCGAAGTCCTTTTCTTTGCCGGTCAATGCGAGTCCTTGGAGGGCGTCTTCGATCAAAATACCGAAGAAATACTCCTTGAGATCAGCGTTGTTGATATAGACCTTCCCCTCACCTTTTTCGTGCATGCGCACAAGCGCGGTCGCAGATTTGCGTTTGCCGACACCAAGATAATACTTGCGACCATGGAATTTATCTTCGATCTGGAGTTTGCGCTTTTTCCCCTTCGAGGTACCCGTGGCAGCCTCCTTGGTTTTTGCGGTTGTTGTCGTTTTTGCCGGAGCAGTCGTTTTTTTGGCAACCGTTTCCTTCTTTGGAGCCGCAGTCTTCTTTTCGGTTGACGCAGCCTTGGCTGGCGCTTTGGTAGCGGAAGTCGTTTTTTTGGCTGCTGCTTTAGCCGTCGGCTTTTTTGGAGCGGACTTCTTCTTGTCTTCGGCGGGAGTGTCTTTTTTCGCTGGCATCAATTCTTAAAAAGAGGAAGAAAAATCAGATTTCGATCGGTTCGGGTTTTTGTGCTTGCAGATCATGTTCTGTTCCCACAAAAATTCGGAGACGACTCATAATGTCTTTTTTGAGACGATTACGCGGGATCATACCCGCGATAGCGAGTTTCAAAATCTCAGTCGGCTTTTTGGTATGCATCTCCTCGGCACTCATCGATTTGAGTCCGCCCGGATATCCGGAGTGACGATGATATTGTTTCTGCACCCACTTACCACCACTCAAGGTGACCTGATCGGCGTTGATAATGACAACTCCGTCACCGATGTCCATATGAGGAGTGAAAATGGTTTTGTCTTTACCACGCAGGAGTTTGGCGGCGACAGTCGCGATCGAACCGGCGGATTTGCCGCTGGCATCGATCAAATACCACTTACGTTCGATTTCCGCTTGTTTGGGAAGGTATGTCTTCATTTCGAATCAGATACAAAAAGTTCGACTACGATCATCTCTCCGCCATCACCTTTGCGCGGACCCAATCGGGTTGTTCGGGTAAATCCGGATTTGCGATCGGTGATCGCCGGTAAGATTTTGTCTACAAGATTTCGTTGTGCGTCTTCATGGAAGAGGACTTCTTTTGCGCAGCGGATCTGCTCGCGTTGTTCGCTTTGATTCCTGACTTTGGTGATCAAAGCATCGACTTCGGCAACGAGCACCTTGGCTTTCGCTTCGGTGGTCTTGATGCTGCCATGCGTCAAGAGGGAAGTCAGCAAGCTGCGCACCAAGGCTTTGCGTTGGTGGGTCTTGCGTCCGAGCCGGGGTTTGTCGACACGATGTCTCATTCGTCTTCTGCCAAAGAAAGGTTGCGGAGTGCCAATACTTCTGCCACTTCATCCATTGCTTTTTTTCCGAAACCGCGGAGGTTTTCGAGTTTTGCCGGAGCACATTTGACGAGTTCTTCCACAGAACCGATCTCGCCGTTGATGAGAGCATTGAGTGTGCGTGGGGAAAGATTGAGGACTTCGATCGGAGTGTAGGTCTCTTGAGGCATCCCTTCTTCTTCATCCTCTCGCGATGCCACGGCACTCGACATACTCGCCATGAATTCCGGTTCGACCAGGTCGGCTTCGTCCTTTTGAAAGAGGACAAAATACGATTGGAGGACGCTGGCGGCAAACTTGACCGCCTCTTCCGGAGTAAGTGAGCCATTGGTCTCGACTTCGAGCTGAAGTTTGTCGAGATCGGTATTTTCGCCGACACGGGTAGCGGTGACTTCGTATTTGACGCGGGTTACGGGAGAGAAAGTCGCATCCAGGTAGATCCAGTTCTCGCCGGTGGTAGCGTCTTTGAGTTGCGCGGTCGCCGGAATGTACCCGACGCCTTTGTCGATCTTGATCTCGGCACTCAGTCCGCCTGATTTTTCACTCAGATTCGTGAGGACCATTTCCGGGTTGAGCAGTTCGATGTCGCTTGAGACTTTGATGTCTTTGGCGATGACATCACCCTTGCCTTTTTTGGAGAGCGAGCTGATTTCGCTGCCCTTGCTGTGCTTGCGCAGAGCGACTTGCTTGAGTCCGAGACAAAAATCAAGGATCGAGTCCTTGAGTCCGGTGATGGTGGAATATTCGTGAGAGACGCCTTCGATCCGGACTGCGGTGATGGCAGCACCGGGGACTGACGAAAGCAGGACTCTGCGGAGGGCATTACCAAGAGTCATGCCGTATCCGTTGGGAAGCGGTGCGATCGTAAAGAGCGCACTGTGCTCTCCGGTCGATTGTGAAGTAATCTTCGGCAAGCCGATCTCTTCGTGGATGATATGCATCGTGGAAAACCGGAAAAGAAAAAAATTAACGCGAGTAGTACTCGACGATAAGGGGAGCGGTGATCACCATTTCAAATTCTTCAGCTTCAGGAAGGCGATCGATGGTAATAGACTTGTTTTTTTCGTCCACTTTGAGCCATTTTGGGACATATTTTGTCCGCTTGCCGAGGTCGCTGAAAATCGGATTCGCTTCAAAGCGGTCGCGTACGGAAATCACATCTCCCGGTTTGACGGAAATGGAAGGGACATCGACGCGTTTGCCGTTCAGTTCGAAATGCCGATGAGACACGAATTGGCGTGCTTGGATACGCGTGGTGGCAAAGCCAGCGCGATAGAGGACATTGTCGATGCGGAGTTCGAGCAATTGCAGGAGGCGGTTTCCGGTCGAGCTTTTGGAAGCGGCCGCTTGTTTGTAGAGTTTTTCGAATTGCTTCTCGCTCAGTCCGAACATGCGTTTTGCCTTTTGCTTTTCGCGGAGCTGCTTGGCGTATTCCGAAGCCTTCCGCCGGCGCGCCGCT
>CAZYXI010000176.1:0-3008 GCA_964651215.1 uncultured Candidatus Peribacteria bacterium | reverse complement strand
GTTCTTGCTCCGAAGCGGAGCGAGCGGCGACCGAAAATTTTGTGGTATGCTGCGGCAGCATGCCCAAATGACCGGTAATGCGAAAGCCTTCTTTTAAAAGCGCTTCGACCTGCGGCAAGATGCTGCGTCCGCCTTCGAGCTTGAGGTGCTTGATACCGAGAGCACGGAACCGATCGGCATTGGCAAGAGCAGCAGCGGAATCGTCATAGGTAGCAAACGGCATATCGACGATAATGCGCGGAGAGTCACCGGGTATAGCTCGCTTGACCGCGGCAGCGTGAGCCAGCATCATCTCCATGGTCACATGATGTGTGGAATCAAAGCCGTACACCGTCATCCCGAGCGAATCACCGATAAGCACGGCATCGACCGATGCTTCCGCGCAAATCTGTGCGGAGGTAAAGTCGTGTGCCGAAACCCAGACAAACTTGTGCATCGGGAGAAAAAAGCTTTGAAAACGCAAAACACATCGGAGCTACTGCAAGTGTTTGTCAAAACGCCCTTGCAACGCAAGGATTTTTTGTGCAAACTGCTTTGGCAAATCCTCGGAAACGAGTGGGAGACCGCGGCAAAAGCCAACGTCACTTGCACCACTTTTCTTTCTTCAAACCACTATGCCCAAACATGGGAAAAAATACCGCGCTCTCGCGGAAATGATCGAGCCAGAAAAGCTCTATTCTTTTGCCGACGGCGTCGCCCTCGCCAAAAAGACCTCACCGGCAAAATTCGATGCCAGTGTCGAGATCCATATCGTCACGAACGCCGATCCGCGCCATGCCGATCAGATCTTGCGTTCGACCATCACTTTGCCCGCCGGAACGGGAAAGACCCAAAAGATCGCAGTGTTTGCCGAAGGACCGCAAGCCGAAGCCGCCAAAAAAGCCGGAGCTGATGTCGTGGGTGGTGAAGACCTGATCGAAAAAGTCGTTGCCGGCAACATCGACTTCGAAGTCGCCATCGCGACTCCGGATATGATGAAATCGCTTGCCAAAGCGGCTCGTGTCCTTGGTCCCAAGGGATTGATGCCATCGCCAAAGTCCGGCACCGTCACCGCCGAAGTCGCCAAAGCGATCGAAGAGCTCAAGAAGGGAAAGATCGAATTCCGCACCGACAAAGCGGGTATCATCCATTCGATCCTCGGGAAAGTGTCATTTAGCGAAAAAAACCTTCTCGACAATCTGACCGCCTTTATCAAAGCCGTCAACGATAATAAGCCGGCAGGGGTCAAAGGAGCCTTGATCAAATCGATCTCCCTGACGACCACCATGGGTCCTGGGATCCGCATCGATCTTGCCGAAGCGACCAAATAGTACCTTCGGTAGCAAGCACATATTGCCGTAATGCCAGCTTGGCGTGCTGGACTTTTCTCGGAAAATCCTGAATAGTGTGTGCGCTCATAAATTTCGTTTTGTCCTCATGAGTATTCATCAAAAAATCCCCGGTTCGTTCCGAGGTTCGGGGCCACTCACCTTTATCGCGTTTGTGCTTCTCCCCATCCTCTCGTTTACGATCGGATGGCAAGCCGCTGAAACCAGATGGGAAAGTCAAAAGACTCCGACGACGGAATTCGTGGACGAGGGAAATGTCACCATCACCGAACCGACCGTCCAGAACATAGACATCTCACTCCTGCGCGATGCAATCGATATTATCCGCGAAAAATATATCGATCCGGATCAGATCGATTCCAAAAATATCGAATACGGGTTGGTACGCGGAGTGATCTGGTCGCTCGATGATCCGTATTCAGAATTCATGAGTCCGGAAGAAAGCATGGAGTTTGAAGACGATCTTGCCGGAGACCTGGAAGGCATTGGAGCGGAGCTGACAGTCAAAGACGGTGTGGTCACCGTGATCACACCACTCAAGGATTCACCCGCCAAAAAAGCCGGTTTGATGCCGGAAGATATTATCTTGGAAGTCGATGGCGAAATCGCCGAAGGAAGCGAGTTTTTGAATGTGATCAAAAAAATCCGCGGCGAAAAAGGGACGACCGTCGATCTGACCGTCTATCGTCCCGAAACCGGTGAACGGCTTGAACTGACTATTGTCCGCGACGAGATCCGCATCGAAACGGTGACCCTCACGATGAACGAAGATATCGCGATCATCGAAGTCACCCAGTTTGGTACCAATACCGAGCAAGAATTCAGCAAAGCGCTTTCTGAAGCGCTCGTACAGAATCCGAAGGGCATCGTTTTAGACCTTCGTTACAATTCCGGTGGTTTTTTGGATACTGCGGTCGAAATGGTCTCTGCCTTTGTCAAAAGCGGCAAAGTCGTGATCCAAAAAGGTCGTCCTCCGGAAACCGAGAGCAAATTTGTCTCCGGCAATGTCAAAACCGATCTCCCCCTTGTCGTCTTGCAAAACAGTGGTTCGGCTTCGGCGAGTGAAATCGTCAGCGGTGCCTTACAAGACATGGAGCGTGCTCTGGTGATCGGCGAGAAAAGCTTTGGCAAGGGTACAGTGCAAGAACTGATCCCGATGGAAAACGGAGCGCATCTGCGCCTGACGGTCGCCAAATGGCTGACTCCGAGTGGACGCGACATCGGCAAGGTCGGCATCGAACCGGATCTGACCGTCCCGCGGACAGCCGAAGATATTGCTGCAGAAAAGGATCCGCAGCTCGATGTGGCGCTTCGCTATCTCCGCGGCGAATCACTCGAAACGTTGCATAAAGAATTCGATTCCTTCGCAGAAAAATTGCAGAATGGCGATTATGAGGCGAGTGAAGATGAGGAGTAAAATTTGATTGCTATTTGCGTCTTGATTCTTGAATCCTGAATCTTGATTCTTGCGACTTTTTTTCGCTATGCTCCCAAAAGAGCAAGCGTGAACGCCGCCACGATTGGAATGATGAGATTGTCATCGACATGCCAGTCAAATATCGTCCAGCGCGGAATTTCGAGGATCAGGGCGATCGTACTCGCCACAAACGCCATCCACAGCGGCACGCCAAGCCCTCCGCCCAGCGCGATGTGCCGCGCATGCTGGCCGAGCTGGAAGCC
>CAZYXI010000175.1:0-3010 GCA_964651215.1 uncultured Candidatus Peribacteria bacterium | reverse complement strand
CGGAGGAAAAAATCGTTGTGGCGACCGCCGGGCGCCTCGCAAAAGAAAAAAATCCCGGGCGATTCGTCCACTTGGCGGAACGCTTTCCCACAGTCGCATTTGTCATGGCGGGAGAGGGAGCGATGCGTCAAGAGATCGAACGATCAATCAGTTCAAAACAGGTCAAAAACCTTATCCTGCTCGGACAATTGACCGAAATCGAGCTGGCCGCACTGTATCGGTCTACGGATATTTTTTGCATCCTCTCGGACTACGAGACCTTTTGTCTGGCGGCGGCGGAGGCGATCGCAAGTGGCGTTCCGGTCGTTGCGGCACGTGCCGGAGGCATCCCCGAAGTCGTCACCGACGGCAAGACGGGTATCCTTTTTCCGCCACAAGATTTTGAAGCCGCAGCCGATGCTTTGCAAAAACTGATCACCGATCCGCAACTTCGCATGCGTTTCGGTCAAGCGGCACAAGCCGCAAGCACAAGATTTAGCTTCGATGGATACGAACGGATGATGCGCGAGATCCTCTTCGGCGAGTCTGGAAAATCCGACTCGAGACATATATATATGGGAATGGATGGACGGGAAAACAATCCGACCGACATTGTTTGACTCCACTTCCGTCAAAATTTTCTCACAAATTCCAGTTGACACTCCCAAGCCGCTAGAGATACAATTTGCTGCGATTTTCTTTTCTTTTTATTAATTTCATGGCTGACGGAACGTTTCAGCGCACCAAGCCACACGTCAATGTGGGAACCATCGGACACGTTGACCACGGAAAAACAACTTTGAGTGCTGCTATTGCAACAGGTTTTGCACAACTCTTCGGCGGAAACAACTCCGCACGGAACTTTGCCGATATCGACAATGCTCCGGAAGAAAAAGAACGTGGTATCACGATCAACACTTCACATATCGAATACGAAAGTGAAAAGCGACACTATGCTCACGTGGACTGTCCGGGGCATGCCGACTACGTCAAAAACATGATCACCGGTGCCGCTCAGATGGACGGTGCGATCCTTGTCGTCTCTGCTGCCGACGGCCCGATGCCTCAGACTCGCGAGCACATTCTGCTTGCTCGTCAGGTAGGTGTTCCGGCGATCGTCGTCTTTTTGAACAAAGTCGACCAAGTGGACGATCCGGAGCTCATCGATCTCGTCGAGATGGAAGTCCGCGAACTGCTTTCGAAATACGAATTCCCGGGAGATGATATTCCGTTCATCCGCGGTTCGGCTCTCGCCGCTCTCGAAAAAGGTGAACTCGATCCGATCAAAGAACTTGCCGATGCGCTTGACAGCTACATCCCAGAGCCAAAGCGTGAAATCGACAAGCCGTTCTTGATGCCCGTCGAAGACGTCTTCTCGATCAAGGGACGCGGAACGGTCGCAACCGGACGTATCGAACAAGGGATCGTCAAAACCGGTGAAGAAGTCGAGATCGTCGGTATCCACGACACTCGCAAGGTAACGGTGACCGGAGTCGAAATGTTCAAAAAGACACTCGACCAAGGACAAGCCGGTGACAACGTCGGTATCTTGCTCCGCGGTATCGAGCGCGAAGAGATCGAGCGTGGTCAGGTGCTTGCCAAACCCGGTTCGATCACTCCGCATACCGAATTCGAAGCTGAGGTCTATATCCTCTCCAAAGACGAAGGTGGACGTCATACTCCATTCTTCAAGGGCTACAAACCACAGTTTTACATCCGTACGACAGACGTAACCGGTACGGTCGTCTTGCCGGAAGGTGTCGAAATGGTGATGCCGGGCGACAACATCAAGATGGTCGTTACCCTTGGTGCTCCGATCGCTTTGACCGATCAGACCAAATTCGCTATCCGCGAAGGCGGACGCACAGTCGGCGCCGGTGTCGTTACCAAGATCATCAAGTAACAAGTCGGTTTCTCCTCCCGTATCATGCTCTGTACAAAAGATGATACGGGATATGAAGTCTACTTCAGATCTTTTTCATCTCATTTTCCAAAAGGATGCTCAGAACATCTCGTTGCTGCAGGTCGATTTCGCTCCAGCGTCGGTAATGACTTCATCCTTTTGTTTCTTTTGATTTTTTTTCAAAACCATGGCAACCGCAGTCGCACAACGCATCCGTATTATTCTCAAGTCATTTGACCACACGGTTGTCGATGATGCCGCCAAGACTATCCTCGAAAGTGCCAAACGGAGTGGAGCGATCGTTTCCGGACCGGTACCTCTTCCCGTTAAGATCAAAAAGATCACACTCAACCGTTCGACCTTTATCAACAAAGACGCGCGCGACCAGTACGAGATCCGCATCCATAAACGCCTTATCGATCTCACCGAAGCGACCGGACAGACGGTCGACCAACTGCAGAATCTTCACCTTCCCGCCGGAGTCGAAGTCTCGATCAAGATGATCGACTGAGGAATGTATAGAACTGACACGTACAAAAAGAGCGAAGTATCGCTCTTTTTTTTGTTTCGGCGGTATTTTGGAATGTGTTGTCTTTGCGAGGAGTTGCGACGAAGCAACTCAGACAAAATCAAATGGCAAGAAGAGAGGCACGAGGAAACAAGGCGCGGATCCTCCCCTCCTGAGAGAGGATATCCCCGATCGGAGTCGAGGACAGGGCTGGAGGAGGTTTGCGATTCCCCTCCCCCTGGACAGGGGGAGTTGGAGGGGGTAGAAATTGTATGTGAAAATGAATGATTGTTCCCGCAAGAAATATCCACCCCCCTTAAGTCCCCCCTCTCAAGGGGGGAAGACCGACCCAGAATCACACCACAACCCCACTTGAGCCTCCCCTGACTTAAGGGAGGAGCCACCCAAAATCACCCTCGATCCCACTCAAGCTCCCCCAACCTCCTCCTCCGGCGGACAGCGAATGGCAGCAAACATGCACTGTCTCTGCGAGCGAAGCGAAGTAATCCCAAAAAACACAAACAAAACAGAGATACCTGCTCGAGAAGTAGAAAAGCAAGTCCCCAAATTTTGTGTATGGAATCCATTTTTTGAAAGAGGAAAAGTGAAGAGAGATTGTG
>CAZYXI010000174.1:0-3043 GCA_964651215.1 uncultured Candidatus Peribacteria bacterium | reverse complement strand
CGCGATTGTAACAGTACTGTGGTCTTTTCGATATCAAGGAAGACATAGCTGCCCTCGACACGGCTGACCGTAGCGGTAAGCAGCGAATCCTCACGGTCTTTGAAGCGCTCGAACATCGAACTGCGCTCGGCTTCTTGCAGACGTTGCAAAATCACCTGTTTTGCCGATTGTGCCGCGATACGACCGTATTCGAGCGGTGTCACATCGATACGGATCTCATCACCGACCTCGACGTCTTTTTTGATCTTTTTCGCTTCTTTGAGCGAAATCTCAAAGTTTTCATTCTCCACTTCTTCGACGACCTCTTTGATCTGCAAGATCGTCGCAAATTGCGCGTCATCACGGAGGACGACTTCGATCTCTTGGTCTTTATTGCCATAATCTTTGCGATAGGCGGCGGCGATCGCCTGCTTGACCGCATCGATGATGATGTCTTCATTGAGGTTTTTTTCGGCGGCGATCTGCGTCATCGCGGCGATAAATTTGCTTTTGTCCATAGGTGTCGAAAAATAAAATGAAGCCGAGACTTTTCATGCATGAAAAACCTCTGTATGAGAACAAAACCAGACTGTTGCTTTCGGACTTTAGTTTGCAAAAAAGAGCCAAAAAAAGCAAGTCAAAATTGCCAGTCATCGAAAAATACGGCAGAATCGGTCGTGGTTTTTGCACCAGATCCATGGCACGACGAAAAACCCTTCGCCAAAAATCCGCCGCCCTGCGGTCGCGCACACGCCGCCGCCGCCGTGTCGATCTGCCGAAACTCGAAGTCAATGAGCGGCAATCGCAAGAGATCTGGGCGATTTTGTTCGGTGTCCTGACGGTGCTTTCCGTTTTTGCCCTTTCGCAAGCATTGGGGATCTTTGGTGAAGTGTTTGTCACCGGACTCTTTATTGCCTTCGGTCTCGGCGCATACGCGATGCCGGTGGTATTTGGTGCGTTGTCGCTCTCGTTCTTTTTTGCGAAGCGCGTCCGCATGAATTTTACGCGTGTGGTCGGCATCTTCCTGCTTCTGCTTGGTGGTTTAGGTGTGATCCATACCACTCAGATCGCCTACGAACGTACATTTGTCGCCTTGCAAATGGGCGGAGGCTTTTTTGGCGCGGCGGCGAGCAGTATTCCGCGCTATTATCTCGGTGACCTCGGCACGATCGTGATCTTGACCGGAGTCGCCCTCATCGGGGTCATCCTGACCTTTCCGGTGTCGATCTCAGCTTTTGTCGAATATATCCTGCGGGTCTTTGGTGAGCTCGCGCCGACACCGACTCCCAAGCATCGCCGCAAACCCGAAAGCAAAAAAAGCGAAGAACTGACGATCGTTTCCCCCGAGTCGCGGCGCGATGCCGAGGCGGCACTCCGCAAGCGACAAGAGTTTATCCGCAAACAGGCGGAAAAAGACGACGAACGCCCGCTGGTCGCCAGGGTGGGCGAGTGGGAATTTCCGACACTCGACTTGCTGTCGAGCGAAAAGTCGGAATTTTTTGCCGATGAAAAACTCCTCCAGAAAAAGGCCGAAAATATCCGTCAAAAGCTTGCCGAATTCGGTATCGGTTGCGAACTGGGACCGGTCCATGTCGGACCGACGGTCACGCAATTTACCTTGCGCCCCGATGAAGGGGTGAAGCTCTCTAAGATCACCACACTCAAAAACGACCTGACGCTTGCGCTCGCCACAGATTCGCTTCGCCTCGAAGCGCCGATCCCCGGTAAAGACTTGGTCGGGATCGAGATTCCCAATGACAAACGCACCGTCGTACACTTGCGCGAAGTGCTCGAATCATCCGAATTTGCCAAGTTCAAAAGTTCGCTCAGGCTCGCTCTTGGTCGGGATGTCGCCGGTAATGCGATCATCGCCGATCTTGCCGATATGCCGCATCTCCTTATCGCCGGTGCGACCGGATCGGGAAAATCGGTCGGGATGAACACTTTTCTCGTTTCTTTGCTCTATCAGAATTCTCCGGACGATCTCAAGTTGATCCTTGTCGATCCGAAGCGTGTCGAGCTCGCCGCTTTTAACGGATTGCCGCACTTGCTGACGCCGGTGATCACCGATGCCGACAAGGCGCTTGCCGCTCTGCGTTGGTGTGTGGCGGAAATGATGCGCCGTTATGGTGATATGTCCAAAAAAGGCTACAAAAACATCACCGAATTCAACGACAAGGAAGAAGAAAAAATGCCAAAGATCGTGATCGTCATCGATGAGCTCGCCGATCTGATGATGCGACAATTCAAAAAAGACACCGAGGCGGCGATCTGCCGCTTGGCGCAAATGGCGCGTGCTGTCGGGATGCACCTGATCGTCGCCACCCAGCGGCCTTCCGTTGATGTCATCACGGGGCTCATCAAAGCAAATATGCCGACTCGTATCGCGTTTGCCGTCACCAGCGCCGTCGATTCGCGCACCATCCTTGATGCGATCGGAGCGGAAGACCTGCTTGGCAAAGGCGATATGCTCTTTTCCAACTCGTCATTGGCGCGACCACGCCGTATCCAAGGCATTTTTGTCAGCAGCGAAGAGATCAATCGGGTCACCAATCGCATCAAACTGCAAGGGCAACCCGAATATGACGACAGTATCATCGCCGGCGAAGAAGATGCGGGGGGATTCTTCGAATTTGAAGGCGGCGGCGGAAGCGATGGTAATGTCAACGAGCAAGCGATCGAAGTGATCCGCCAGACCGGCAAGGCAAGTGCCAGCCTACTCCAGCGCCGTCTTTCCATCGGCTATGCGCGCGCGGCGCGGATTTTGGACGAGCTCGAAGAGCAAGGCATGATCGGTCCGGCTCGCGGCGCAAAACCGAGAGAGATCTATCTGTAATACCGCTGCAATGAAGAAGATTCCATTTCGAGTCCATCTCTTGTTCTCGATGTTGCTGTTGAGCCTTTTTTTCGGGTTTCTGATCTTTTTTCAGCAGCACCTTGTTTTTTTTCCACCGACTCGACAGCCGACCCAAAAGCCTCATTATTTGGAAACAGCAGCATTTGTCACCTCGGATGGATTCCGCTTACATGGCTTTTTTCTTCCCGGAGAGGCGGAAGATGCTCC
>CAZYXI010000173.1:0-3050 GCA_964651215.1 uncultured Candidatus Peribacteria bacterium | reverse complement strand
CTTGGGCGCAGCAACGTATTCGATCGCACCGAGTTCGTGCAAGCGGTCGATCGTCGCTTTGCCGGTTCCGGTCGATCGTCGCAACTCGGTAAGCTCGGCGACACCGCTCTCTCGCAAATGGGCGATGACCGCCTGCATTTTTTTGCCTTTGACATCGACATTTTTATCAAGAAGAGAAACGTCTGTTCGTTGCGGCGGGATTCCGTTGCCGGCAAAAATCTGCTGCGGCAAAAACAGCGGCAGGACGCGCGCAAGCGGAACGAAGTTTTTGTGCGCGATCCGCGCCGCGAGCTCGAAGCGGAGCGGATCCACAAGTGATGGCGAACGCACCGAGGCGACCACTTCAGTGTCAAAGAGCGGCTGCCGGTCGTGCACTCGTACCACGAGCGCCGTTTGCACAGTGCCTTGAAGAGGAGCCGTCACCAAGCAGCCCGGCAAGACACTGTCTGCCAACGATGCCGGAACAGCATAGGTAAAGAGGCCATCATTGGCACCGGGTGTCCGCCCACGAAATGCGATTTCTGCATATTTCATCTCTCGTATTGTCTCATACTTTTTTGAAGTCGCGAGTTGGTTTTTTTGAGGAACAATTTTGCATAGAATGGAGATTCTCAGTAAAACTATAGATAAAATTAGGAAAAAATCGGCTTGTTTTTGCGGAAAAATACAGTTTTAATACAAAAGAGTGATTTACACTCGATTTCCGGAATATCATGCTTATCAAAGCCCTTCGCAGTATCGGACTCGGCAAAAAAGAAGCCGATCTCTATCTCGAAATGCTGACGGTCGGTCCGCAACCGGCATCGGTACTCGCACGCAAGATCGGTCTGCCGCGCAGCAGCGTGCAGTTTTTGGCGGAGACTTTGGTCAAAAAAGGCATCGCCAGCAAGCACAAGCATCGCAATATCACCACCTACCAACCGATGGATCCGGAGCATCTCATGCGCTTTTTGGAAGGAGAGAAGTGGGAATTTATGAAAGAGTACGAAAAAAAAGCGAGCGAGATCGAAAGCGCCATTCCGGAACTCAAGAAGCTGCAAGGACAGGTTTCGAGTCGTCCGCAAGTCCGGTTTTATGAAGGCAAAGAAGGGCTCAAGATGGTGTTCGAAGACAGTCTCTCCGCCAAAGAGACCATCCGCGCTTTTGTCAATTTTGAAGAGCGCAACCGCTGCCTGCCGGAATATTTTCAAAACTACTACAAACGTCGAGTGGAAAAAGGGATTTTTTTGCGCGCCATCTATCCGAACAGCGACTTTGGCGTCGAACGCAAAAAGAAGGACAAGGAATCGAATCGCGAATCGCTCTTGGTGGACAAAGACAAATACAAGTGGCTGCCGGAGATCCAGTTTTATGACGATCGGGTCACGATCGCTTCCGGCAACGAAATGGTCGGCGTGATCATCGAAGGCAAAGAGATCGCCGAGGCGATGAAGGCGCTGTATGACCTCGCTTGGAACGGCATTTTGCTCGAAGAAGAGATGAAGAAGAAAGAGAAGAAGAAAGGAAAATAGCGCCGATCAGTGATCTTTGACCTGCCAAAAAAACATCACGAATTGAAAAAAGCATCGAAGCAAGATTTTTATGAAAAAAGGGTTGGCTTTTTGGTGCAAAGGGGTATTTTCTTCGTGCAAAGGGAAAAAAACGAAAGGAAGATTCGATCGATTTTCTGTTTTTGTCACCCATGCCATGGACCAAAAACGATTATCCGGCTTCCATGAAAAACCTCTCACCGGAAGTGCGTGAGCAGGCGATCAAAATCGCCAATGCGCTGCTGGAGGAAAAAAACATGGAAGAAGGTCGCGCCATCGCCATTGCCACCGCACAGGCGGAAAAATCGCAGGGGCACAAATAATCTTTTTCTCGCTATGACCAAACCTCCCAATGACCTCGAATTGTTTCGGCAGAAGGCTCTATATGTTCTCAAAATCGTCATCGTCAGCAGCGTCCTGATTGCGCTCACTATTATCGGGAAGAATGTCCTGCTCCTTAGTTTTGCCGCGATCCTGCTGGCGATCTTTTTTCATGGACTTGGCGGTTTGGTGTCGCATCTTACCGGCTGGCGACAGAGCCTCTCGCTAATAGTGGGGATAGTGGGGATTCTCGTATTATTCGCATTGTTGGGGATATTTTCCGCGCCCGGTATCGAACGTCAATTTGAAGAATTATCGAAGCAAATCCCCAGCTCACTGCAAAACGTCCGAGACAGCATTGCGGAGTATCCGCTCGGAGAAAGGGTGATCAGTCGCGTGAGCGAAGGGTTTTCGTGGCAAGATATTCCGATCGGGGGCAGCGGCATCGTCAGCAAGGCGACCGGTGCGGCGGCAAGCGTAGTCAATATTGTGGTGAACTTTTTTATCATTCTCCTAGCCGGTATCTACCTGACGATCGATCCGCAAGCATATCGCAGCAACTTGGAATCACTCTTTCCGCCGGAGAAAAGAAAAAAAGTGACGGAAACATTACGCACCGTCGGAAACACCTTGCAGTGGTGGCTTGCCGGCAGACTGCTGTCGATGGCGGTGATCGGCGTCGCAACGACGATCGGCTTGATGCTCATCGGTGTGCCGCTCGCCTTTTTGCTCGGAGTCTTTGCCGGACTCGTATCGTTTATTCCCAATATCGGACCGATCATTTCCGCTGTGCCGGCGGTGCTTTTGGGATTTTCTCAAAGTCCGCAGCTTGCTCTCTACGTGATCCTCCTTTATGCAGCGATCCAAACGGTCGAAAGCTATTTGCTGACTCCGCTGATCGAGCGCAAGACCGTCTCGATCCGTCCGGCGTTTCTTCTCATCGTACAACTACTGTTTGGCATCTTTTTCGGAATCCTCGGGCTCACACTTGCCTCGCCGATCGTCGCCGCCGGCATTGTGCTCACCAAAAAACTGTATATCGAACCGATGGAGGAAAAATCCTCTTGATAAAGATTGAACACATTTTTCTATACTTTTAAGTAAAATAATGTTATAATGACAATCAGTTTTATAAACATAAAAATGAAAAAATCATCTATTCTTTTTGCTGCAGCAGTTGTATTCGCGGGCAGCGTTGGG
>CAZYXI010000172.1:0-3059 GCA_964651215.1 uncultured Candidatus Peribacteria bacterium | reverse complement strand
GGCGACTTTCAGTCGCAAGTGAACCTACGGGCTTTCAGCCCGTAGTGTTTTCAGTTTTCATTCCTCCTTGCGGATTTACTGCTCTTCTCCGCCGTAGATCTGCACCACCGTCAGCCGTTCCGGCGATTCGCGTTCCCAGCAGAAACCGAACCCGACCGTCACAAAATCGGGCGAAATGATCAGTTCGCGATGTGCCGGCGAGCGCATCAGACTTTCGTGCGCGGATCTCACGGTACTGCTTTCGGCAAGGTTTTCGCCGATAGCGACATCGACATCAAACTCTTCCATAAAATCACCGGCGGTCTTGCCATCGGGCGTGACGTGACCGAAGTAATTGCGCTCGCACATGTCATCGGCTCGTGATTTGGCGAGATTGGCGACATCGGTGTCGATCTTAAGCAGGTCGAGTCGGCGAGTCGCCCGTTCGCGATTGATATAGCGGAGCATTTCTTCGGACAATTCCGTATCATCCAGATCGGCTTCGGTCAATTTTTCATCCGGCCACAGATCGAAGTAATCCGGCAAAATCGGCAACAAGCCTTTGGAGACGGCGCCACCCACAAAGAGGCTCAGTTTGTCATCACGATTGATCTCGACGAGATACAAGCCCTCTTGATCGTCAACAAAACTCGCGGCGAAATCGTTCTCGTCACTTCCGAGCGGGGCTGTAAAAATCGTCTCATCCGGGGCGATCATTACCATTTCGTCCGCCAACGGCTCGTCGCTTTTTCCGTACGCGCCGATCGTATCTCCCGGTTCAAATTCGTCGGTCAACTCGATTTCGGTGATGTCATTGTCTCGTCGCGAGATATGCTGAGCGGCGATGAAGGTCTTTTGATCGGCAAGCACCCAATCCGATTGACGATCGAGCGCATTGACTCCGGCAGCGGCTCCATGAAGACTGACGGAAAACGTATCCGCGGTAAAATCGGTAAAGTCCGCCAGCGGTACGGCAAAACTGTTTGTATCGTAGACATAATAGGTCTTCGTTTTCGCTTCTTGGACAAATTGCAGTCGAAACACATCACTCTCGTTTGCCTTCCATTCAAAACCCGGCAAGCCATCTTCGATCGTATGACGAAAATCACTTGGAGCCTCGACCGCTACGCCGAATTCCGGTTCGCATTCCGGATCGAGCACTTCGATCTCGGCGATCTTTGCCGCACCGGACGTACCGGGATAGACGGAAAACGCGAAGGTGCCGGCTTCGGAAAAATGTACCGGAATATGGAACATGCCGGCTTTGACTGTGCCAACGAACGATTCGACCGACTCGGAATCGGATTTCGGAGAAAAGAACACCATTGCTTTTTCCGGAAGCGGATCGATGCGTGCCAAACCGGAGACCACGTATTGTTCGCCGACACGGAACTGTTTTGGGAGTGGCTTGCTGAGGAGGACATCATCGTAATAATCTTTCGGAAAGGTCTCATCGACTACCGGTACCGCACAATCGCTGGCGGTTTCGATCGCTTGCGGCTGATTGAGTTCTTCTTCCGCTGCGACAGGTTGCTGCAGGGCAAAAAGTAATTGCGACAGATAATCCTCGCCAAAACCGCTCGAGCCACCGACTCCTGCCATGATCTGTTCGGTGCCATAGGCGAACATCGCACCACTGGGGTCGAGTTCTTGTACTTTGTCGAAGAGTTTTTTTGATTCTTCCAAATTGCCGCTCATCGCCAGTGCCGCGGCGCGCTCGGCGAGGACTTTGGCGTATTGTTGATCTTCGCTCAGCTTGGGTGTGGGAGTCGGAGTCGGCGATTCGGCAGAAGGAATCGGTGTCGGAGTCACAGACGGACTTGGTGATGGAGACGGTTGAGGAGGAGTTTCTTTAAACGGCGGTCTTTCAATCTCCTCCGCTGCTTGCGGTGTCGGTACGACCGGCACTTTGTTCGGCGCTTCAGGAATCTGACCGGCATCAAACACACTCAGGTATTTTTGCGCTTTGGCATTGTCGGGATTGAGCTCGATCGCTTTGCGAAGCAGCTTTTCGGCAGCTTCGTTGTCCGCCTCGCGCAGCTTGTCTTCGGCATGACCGGTAAGGACGTTCGAATACACGGGATCTGTTTCGACCGCTTCCGGAGAAACCGATGGAGAAACAGCGGCGGCGTGTTGCGCCTCATCCTCTGGCGATTCATCATCAAGCTTCTCTGCTGGCGTCGGACTAACCGACGGAAGCGGCAGCGGTTCTGCTTGCCAAAACATCAGACCACTCACTCCTTGACTCAGTGCAACATATCCCAGTCCCGAGACTGCGATCAGAAGTGTAAACAAGAGTGAATAGGTGTATTTTTTTTTCATGTCCTTTTGCCCGAACGTGATAGGTGTATGTGTAATTATACTATTATACATTTTTATATTATTTAGTCAATTTCTGATCGAAAGCGGAATACTCCAAATTCATTTCTGAAAGGAATCAAATGCGGTAGAGTAAACACATGAAAAGAAATATCTGCCTCGTCATCACACGCGATCCGGAAATCTTCGAACAAAAACTGCATAGGCTGGATCTTCCGGACGTGGATATCATCATCGGACGTGACGAATCGACGATAACAGCGTCGATCGCCCAAGCGAATATTCTCTTCGGAGACCCGACGATCATCCGCAAATATATCAATCAAGCGCAAAAGGCGAACTGGGTGCAATCGACTTTTGCCGGTATCGATGCGCTGATCCATGCTGACCTCAGGCAGGATTATGTCTTGACGAATGTCAAAGAAACGTACGGAAAAGCGATGGCTGAATACGTATTTGCATATGTATTGGCGATTCACCGAAAAGTGTTTGCAAACAAACAATGGCAAGCATCTCACACTTGGAATCAATTCGCCTACGAAACTCTCGAGCAGAAAACTATCGGTATCGTCGGCACCGGTTCCATCGGACGAGAGATCGCAAGGGTCGCTCATGCATTCGACATGCAGACACATGGGCTCAATACCACGGGAAATCCGGCACCTGATTTTGACCGGACATTCTCGAATACCGAGCTGGCAAAATTTTTCAAAGATTTGGATTATGTCGTTTCCGTTTTGCCAAACACAGCATCGACACAG
>CAZYXI010000171.1:0-3072 GCA_964651215.1 uncultured Candidatus Peribacteria bacterium | reverse complement strand
GACTCCACCGGTAATCTGATCAATGCTACTCCAGGTGAAGGACTTAGCTTTTTTCTTTGTTGTTTTGATCGATTCCTAACTGAGGGACTAACCTCTCAGGATTATTTATTCTCCATGTCTTTGTTAGGAAAGGCTTTTTTGAAAGCCTCTGCAGCTGCTATTTGTGCTCCCAAACTTTGTTGTAATTGGTGACATGCACCCGGGTCTGTTGTCAAACCGGATAATGTCTCTGCCCTGCCTTCATCGGTGTCCGCAGAAAAGGGTCTCGCGTCGGTCCCACGACCACCATTCGTTAAGCAAAAATATGCCCATTTATCCATAGAAATTAAAAAAGGTTTGAACTCTATATTTTCCTTTCCAATTCTGTCAAGTGCGTTTGCCGATTTTTTTCATACTCACAAACAGTTTTTTGACACAAAACAAAACCCCGATGGTTTGTTCATTTTGCAAATCCGTATCAAAAAATCGCCCACCCTTTTCTTTTGTCCTGTCAAGTGGAAAGTGGGCAAAAGCCTCAGCCGGACTTGAAAAATCAAGCATGATTTAGTACAATCTTGAGATAGTCACAAAAAACAGAATCACATGGCAGATCCCCAAACAAAACCATCACCACCGGCAAATCAGCCAGCCGCTGCCGCTCCGCAGCAAGCGGCTCCCGCAGCGCAAAAATCCACGCCTGCCACAAACCAGACCCAAGGCTATCCGCTGCAGCAAGCGCCCGCCGCTCCTCAGCAGTCCGCACCGCCGACTCCTGCTCCGGCAGCAACGGCGCCCCCGGCAGCCAATCCGACTGCTGCTCCCGCTGCTTCGCCGTTTGCCGCAGAAGCAAGTAGCAATCCTTTGCCAAATTTCCGTCAAGAGTCACCACTCAAAGAAGCCGAGCAAAAGCCGGCTGCTCCGATTCCGGCGGAAAATGCTCCGACCACAGATCCGGAACAGGCGATCCTCGATGCCGCTCCGGCGCCCAAAAAATCCTCCAAAGGGCTTCTGGGGGGACTCTTCGGTGGCAAAAAATCCGGAGACAAAAAAAAGGATATCGCCAAAGCGCAAGAAAAACTCTCTGCCGGTGATGCCTCCGCCAAAAGTCCGGAGCAAGAAGAACAAGACGCACAACCAAAAAAACTGACTGGCAAGGAGCGCAAGCGCCAGGCGATCGCCGAACAAAAACGCCTCAAAGAAGCGGAGAAGATGTACAAGGACGGCATGGCGACCATCCGCGATCTGATCGCGCCGAGTTCGATGGAAGTCACCTTCCAATGGATCCGCATCGGCGATACCTACGCAAAGACCTTCTTTGTGTATTCGTATCCGCGTTATATCGAAGCGAACTGGCTTTCGCCGATCATCAACTTTGACGTGACGATGGATATCTCGATGTTCGTCTATCCGAGCGATTCCGCCGCGGTGATGAAAGTCTTGCGCAACAAAGTCGCCCAGATGCAATCGTCCGTCCACATGAACCAAGAAAAAGGCATGGTGCGCGATCCGGCGCTCGAAGCGGCGCTGCAAGATGCCGAAGAACTGCGCGACCAGTTGCAGCGCGGTCAGGAAAAATTCTTCCATTTCGGACTCTACTTCACCATTTACAGCGATGATCCGGACAAGATCAAAAAGATTCAGACGAACTTCGAATCGATCCTCGGCGGCAAACTCGTGCTGACGCGTCCGGCGGATCTGCAGCAAGAACACGGCTTCAACTCTGTCTTGCCGATCTGCACCGACGAGCTCGAGATCTTCCGCAACATGAACACTTCGCCGCTCTCGACCAGTTTTCCGTTTACCAGTTCGGAACTGACTTCCAACGAAGGCATCCTCTACGGACTCAATCGACACAACGACTCACTCGTCATCTTTGACCGTTTTTCACTCGAAAACGCCAACTCCGTGATCTTTGCGAAGTCCGGTGCCGGTAAATCGTACGCGATCAAACTCGAAGTCCTGCGCTCGATGATGATGCAGACGGACGTGATCATCATCGACCCCGAAAACGAATACGAAAAACTTTGTACCGTCGTCAACGGAACGATCCTCAAGGTTTCACTCAATTCCGATCGGCGTATCAATCCCTTTGACCTCCCCAAGCCGCTCAAAGACGAAGTCGTCAAACCCGGCGACCTGCTACGTGCCAATATCATCACGCTGCACGGACTCTTCAATCTGATGCTCGGCAAGATGAATCCGACCGAAGAAGGTTTGATGGACCGAGCGCTCATCAATACCTACGCATTGCGCGGAATCACCATGGATACCGAAAATCCCGGCGAGATCCCACCACCGACCATGCAAGATCTACAAGATGTCCTCGAAGGGATGACCGGTGCCGAATCGCTCGCGGAACGTCTCGAAAAATACACCCGCGGAACTTTTAGCGGACTCTTCAATCAGCCGACCAATGTCGATATGGATACCCGACTTGTCGTCTTTCAGATCCGTGATCTCGAAGATTCGCTCCGTCCGATCGCCATTTTCGTCATCCTCAACTACATCTGGAATCGGGTACGCAGTTCGCTCCGTCGTCGTATCCTCGTGATCGACGAGGCATGGAGCCTGATCCAGCACGAAGATTCCGCCAAGTTTCTCTACGGACTCGTCAAGCGCGCGCGCAAATATTACCTTGGTGTGACCACGATCACGCAAGACGTGGAAGACTTTATGCGCAGTGACTACGGCAAACCGATCATTTCGAACAGCTCGTTGCAGCTGCTCTTGAAGCAATCGCCAAGTTCGATCGAATCCCTCCAAAAAGTCTTCAACCTCACCGAAGGCGAAAAATATCTCCTCCTCAATTCCGGTGTCGGACAAGGCATCTTTTTTGCCGGTCTGAAGCACGTGGCGATCCAAGTGATCGCGAGTTATACCGAAGACAAGATCATCACCACCAATCCGGAAGAAGTGCTCAAAGCGCAAGAGGCGGTTGCTGCGGCAAATCAAGCAAGGGCAAAGTCGTAAGCAAGAGAGAAGTCGCCAGATACAAGTCGCAAGCCGCCGGAACGGTTTTGTAACCCGTTTCTCTCGTTTCTCCGATTCTGCAGAACCTACAATTCGGGAATGTGGCGCTTTTGCATCCAATAC
>CAZYXI010000170.1:0-3073 GCA_964651215.1 uncultured Candidatus Peribacteria bacterium | reverse complement strand
GGCGAGCTGATGATAATCGGCTGCGCGAAGGGCGATCAGGCGTTCTTCGCCCGGAGCGGCAAGAATATCATTCTCAAAATAGAAGTCTCCTTCCATATCTCCAAAGCCGTCCGGCTGATCGGGGTTTCCGATCGTGAGTACGCCCGACTGCACGCTTTGCAAGACTTCACTGCGAGGATTGACGGCATCGTACGCGACTTCGACATCGCGCAATACCATGTCGATCTGATCACCGAGACGGGCATTGTCCCGGACGCGGAAAATGATCTTTGCCAAGACATCATCCGGATCAATGGCAACGCCGTCCAGATTTGCGGTCCAGATCACGATGCGTGCCGTATTGCGGGATGGCAAGTGGGTCACCGCCAAATCGAATTCTGTCACCGGAAACACGGTGCCTTGGAGGATCGCTCCCAAAAATTCCGTCTTCTCCGCATCCCATTCGATATCAAAGGCGATGCCGATGGTATCGTTACGGGCAAAAACCGGAAAGCCATTGCCGGCCTTGAGCACGATTTCACCGGTCTCGTTGGGCGCGGCATTGTGATCGGTCGGGATAAACACCGCTTCTTGCGCCACCGTTTGACTGTACGAAAAGGTCTCCGCACCGGCAGGGATCGGCGCGAGTGCGCTCGCACTCCACGCGATGCCCAGAGAAATGCCGACAAGTGACAGCAGTTTTCTCATGTCAAAAAGTCCAACAACAAATCACCGAAAAAGTCCAAGAAATCCCGCAAGGTTATCACGCCGCTGCGATCAAGATCGATGGCGAAGATCTGGAGCGAATCCGGTGCAACGACACCGGACAAGAACCGTGCGGTCATGACCGCATCGACCAGATCGATTTTGCCGTCAAGATTGGCATCCCCTTCCATCGGTACGCCGACATAGACGGGGAGCAGTCCGGTAACGATATTCATGCCTCCCAGGCCGTTGCGATTATTGATGATGACGCGGATGGTATGGGGTCCATCGCGCAAGTCATCCAGGATCGGGACCAAGAAGGGGATTTCGAGCAGTACCGTGTTTTTGCCGGCATTTTCCGCCAAAATCTCTTCCGGGACGAGTTCGATCTGAAAATGCTGGACACCCTCCGGAATCGTCTCCGCAGAAGTAAAGCGTCCTTTGATGAGGTTTAATTCGATGTCTTCGATGTCATCGATCGTGCCGAAATGTCGGAGTCGCAGGTAGAGTGTTTCGGTCGTGCCTTCCGCCATACCGAGATTTTTGGCGGTACGGATGGAGTCGATGTATGGGATCGGATCACCGATCTGGACGGTGATTTCCGGAGAAAAAACCGTGTCTTCGCCTTGCGTCAGGCTTTCGACGCCCGGCATGCCGAGTTGTTGCATGCGTTTGGCGCGGATGACATAGGTGCCGTTGCGATAGGCTTGTAAAACACCGCCCGAAATCGTGCCTTCGCCGGACGAATTGGTCCATTCGCCACCGTTGTAGCGATACTCCCATTCGAGCCCCGCTTCGACCCCGGCTTCCGTGCGTCCATCGGCAAAGATCTCATCCGCCGAAAAATAAATCGTGCGGTCACGGGGAAATTCGATCGTGGATGGAAGTGCATTGCCTCCACCATCACGCAAGACGATACTTTCGGTGGCAGCCGGAAGAATATGGAGCGTAATCGTATAATTGCGTCCTTCGTTATCCGTCAGCCGCAAAGCGACCGTTCCGCGCTCGTTGCCACTATCGAACAGGATCGTATCGGTATTCGCGCAGGTCACCGAGAGAGTCCCTTCCGCACACGGTGCACCGGTCGCAAAGTCGGTCAGCGTGCCAAAATTCTTATCACTTAAAATCCAAGTAAATCCTGATGCTCCTCCGAGCGCGCTCAAAACGAGGCGACTGTTTTTCGCCACGACATTGCTGCCGGCTGCATTTTCTCCCACCGGGATCACATCGCTATAAAAAGCGGTATTCGGCAGACCACCGGCGACTCGCACCGGCAGATGCCGGATCAGATTCCCTTCGGGATCGGTTGCGATCGCGAGTTCTTCCACGACTTCGATGACGATCGGATTACTCGTCTTGTTCTCATAGGTGGCGATAATGTTGGCGATGCCGGCTTCGGTGGTGACGAGTAGGTTTCCGCCGAGCGTACCGATATTTTCAAAATTCAAAAAGGTCGCTTCTTCGGTCACGATCTTCTCTTCTTGATAGCGATAGCGTGCGATCACGGTCAAGACGCATTTTTGATCGACGAGCACGGTGCGTCCTTCGCAGTTACTCGAGAGCACAAGTTCGATGATCTCCGGTTCGACGATGGCGATGTTCGACACTGTTTCGCCGGTTTGTCCGTTCTGTTCGGTAACGGTGACGGTGTTGATGGCGTCTCCCACTTCGATCGCTTCGTATTGAGCCGCGAGCAGATAATCGGTCTGCGGTAAAAATTCTTCGATCTGACAGCGGATCTCGGCGTTGTCACGCGCACAGGTGAGTCCATCCGAGGCGACAATGCGTTCGAGCCTGAGCACTCCTTCCGGAAAATCATCGACGATCGTGACATTATCAAAGGTCTGCGCGGGTGTGCGGTTGGTGATGCGGATCATATAATCGACGCGTTCACCGACTTCGATCTTGTTTTTGGAAGGATGTTTCGTCACCAAAAAGGGATCACCCGGATCCAAGATCGTGACGCTCGAAGCCACTTCGTTGCCGAGCCCGTTTTCTTCTTCGATACTGACGGTGTTGCTGGCGGTGCCGGCGGCGAGCGAAGTAAAGCGCGAAGCAAAAGTATAGGTCTCGCCCGGTAAAAATTCTTCGATCTGACAGCGGATCTCACTCGCATCGCTTTGACAATTAAACCCGATCGAGCTCGTGATATCATCGATTTCGAGGAGTTCTTGGGGGAAATCATCGACGAGTGTGACATTTCTGAGGATTTCATCGGGCGTGCGATTTGTCACCGAAACGGTAAACGTCACTTCTTCGCCGATATCGATCACCTTTTTGTTCGGTGATTTGGTGATGAGGAACGGATTCCCCGGATCAAGGATGATCACATGGCTGGCAGTCTCGCCGACGATCGTGTCGTCATCGCCGAGCATCACAACGGTATTAT
>CAZYXI010000169.1:0-3078 GCA_964651215.1 uncultured Candidatus Peribacteria bacterium | reverse complement strand
TCGGTGGACTCATATCTATTTTCAATTTCCCGGAAAAAAAGCATACTGTTGATGGCATTTCTTCTGTTATTTCTGCCGATTGCATATGCAAAAAGTACTCTGGAGCAAGATGTTGCTAAGGTTGTAAAAATTATTATCTATGATACAGAAACCAAAGAATATGTGGCATCAGGATCTGGAGCTCGCATCAACCCTAATGGAGACATACTAACGAACTTCCATGTTATCCAACTTGCGCTTGATAGAGCAATGATCCCAATAGTCTGCTTTATTGAAAATGAGAAAAGTATTCCTCAGTGTGACTTTAGTGCTGAGATAATCGGTCACAATTCTAATATCGATTTGGCATTGCTAAAAATAAAAGACCATTTGGGCACAGCAAGCAGACCGGAAACCAGACCTGTCCTTTCCAGAAAAAAAACTCCCATCAATGATTACCTAAGTGAAAAAGGCATTGAACATCTGCCATTCTTTTCGTTTAGTCGCTCAAACTTTGAAGAGCTTCCAGAACTTGGCGAACAAGTACAAATTCTTGGCTTTCCTGGGGCATCAAGTGATTTTCTTACATATTCAAAAGGTGAAGTGAGTGGTTTTGAACAAGTCGAAACTACTTCGGGAGAAATGGCAACATTATACATTAGGACGGATGCCTTATTGCGTCCTGGAAATTCGGGAGGAGCAGCGATCAATCAAAACGGGGAACTGATCGGTGTCCCTTCGGCTTTCAATACTGAAGATGAGAATACAAATTATATTATTTCCATGCCTTTTGTGCTTTCCTTCCTTTCAGAAGTGAATGAAAGTAATAATGAATACTATGATGCATCTCTTGATAAATTCGAATGCAATCCTGGCATGCAATTTATTCCACGCCCAGGGAAAAACAAACAAGGAATTTGTGAATTCGCGATAAAGATAGATTGTGGAATAAATGCTCAATCTTATAGTAATACAGCGGAGAACGATGATTGTATATGTAAAAAGAATTTTACATGGGAATTGACCCAAGTAGAAAAACCTTATTGTGTTGCAGATCTTGGCAAACTCTTTCCAGTCTATGAGCATACGCAGTTTGGAAAAAATGTGGCTGAAAAATTGGGTGCGCAAATCGAAATACGATCGGGTGTTGAAGAGACAGCAGATGGTGTATTGGCGAAATTTGATTTTGAGATCGTTGCAGATCAATACAAAGACTTTATCAGTCATTATTCAATTATTGAATTTGCGAACGACAAATTTTATGATCGTTCAAAAGGAAATATCTTGTCAGTCAAACAAGTGGATATTGACGTAAGCGACTACAGTATGTCGATAAAACCAAATTCAAACTACTATTTGGAAATAATCGGAAAAAATAAGAAAAACCACGATCTGATGGTTCTACGGATTTCGTTTGCAGCTGGAGACTCAATGGAAGAATATTCTTTGTTGGAACAAAATGTGAAACAAGGATCAATTACAAGTGATGATTCTTTGACATATCAGGAGCTTACGAAGCGTAAACGTCAGCAATTTATTGATATGATTATCGAAACAAAACAAAAATGTGATGATGAATTTTCTGTATTGCTCGAATCCAAAGCATGCTTTAAAGAAAGTTTTAAACAGCAATTTCTAAAGTATATTGAAAAAAAGCGAGAAGGTAAGAAAAAATGTGCAAATGAATATGAAATACTCGAAGACCGAAAGTATTGTGAGCTCGAGTATTTGACAGCTGACGAAGAAAATTGAAATATCCCAAATTACCAAAAGGATGCTTATAATTGTAATCATATAATTTCCTCATTCTCGCCAAAGCCTTACATCAAAGAGAAAATTCGTGTACAATAAGCCGATACCTAGAGAATCGATGACAAAAAACCGACACAAGACCACCGACAGTCCACGCAAATATCGTCTCACAAATCCGATATGAAGATGATTGCAAAAGTTGCATTCGGCATCCTCGCCTTAGCGATCTGCGTTGCCTTGGTCACGATTCTTTCGCGGGGAACGGAAGAAGTTACCCGTTCCGATGACAAACAGGCGGCAGCCGAATCCACCACACCGATCGCCCAGCAAGAAGAATCCGCCCAGCTTACCGTTTTGGTCGCACGACTCGATGCGGACAAAGAGGATGCCCTGAAGCAAGAAATCCAAAGAAACCTTGAAGCGATCGGAGGAATCGGAATAGCAAAAAATGATACGTCACAACCGATTACAGATGCTTCCGCGGCACTCGATTTGCTCCAAAAAAGCGATAGTCTCGCCATCATCTGGGGCAGCAGCGCGGATGCCGAGAATGGTCTTGTTCGGCTCTTTGTGACGGTGTCGCCGCAAGCAGCGATCCGTCAAGCCGGGACAACGATCACGCTTCCGGAACTACCGAAGGAGGACATCGTTGACATCCTCGCTTTGATCCTTGCCGGTATCGACGCAGAGTGGCGTCTGCAAGCTCAAGCGCCTATTTCGGAAAATCTCTCCGCTTCGATCGGTTCAGTAAAGATGCGCCTTTATAAGCAGCATGAGGATTTGACATGGAGCAAAAACGTTTATGCTCAAGTGCTATTTTTGCTTGCCGATGCGCTGCAATTGCAAGCGCATGCTTCCAAAACTCCATTCCTTCTTGAAGAAAGCGTGGAAATCTACAAAGCAGGGTTGGAGGTTGTTTCACGAAGCGAAATGCCGCAAGAATGGGCGATGATCCAAAACAATCTGGGAGTCGCATTGCAAGAACTCGGTGGACAAGAAGGCGGCATAAAATGGCTGCAAGAAGCGATCAAAGCGTATCGCGCAGTATTGGAGATCTATACGCAAGAACGCGCGCCACAAGAATGGGCGATCGTGCAACACAATCTTGGTGCGGCGCTTCGTACCCTTGGCGAACGCACAGGCGACCGCGCTTTGCTCGAAGCGGCGATCGAGGCATTCGAGGAATCGCTATCGGTGTATTCGCGCGCGGACATGCCGAATGAATGGGCGGTGACACAGAACAATATCGGCAAAATCCTAACGACCCTCGGCGAGCACGAAGACGATGTCGAGCTCCTCCAAAAAGCGGTTTCCGCCTACCGCGCGGCGCTCGAAGTGCGGACACGC
>CAZYXI010000168.1:0-3079 GCA_964651215.1 uncultured Candidatus Peribacteria bacterium | reverse complement strand
ACTCATCGATATCCTCCTGCGGTTCGACAAAAAAGATGCGTGGCTTCAATGATTTATGATGATATGCACTTGCAGATTGTGGCGCAACCGCACGGAAAACACAAGTGGGCAAAAATATCGCGAGAAAGGGTTTTTCAGACAAAGATCAGACAGTATCCCGGGCTTTGCAGGGAAGAAAATCCGTTGCCACTCAAACGACATCACAAATCTCTTGCCGTAAAGAAAAAGTTACGGCAGGATTTTTTTATCATTTTCCAAAAATCCATGATGCAATATGTGTTCCCGTTTGAACGCGGAAACGCGCATATGAATACGCTTTTGGGAGGAAAAGGTGCCAACCTGGCGGAGATGACGCGCCTTGGTTTTCCTGTGCCACCCGGATTTACGATCACGACCGAAGCGTGTAATGCCTTTTTGGAATCCGGCGGCATTGTGCCCGCGCATTTGACGGAGCAAGTCGTCGCCGCACTGGCGGAATTGGAAGCAAAAACAGGGAAATCATTCGGAGGTACCGACAATCCTCTTCTTGTATCGGTACGGAGCGGAGCGCGGTTTTCGATGCCCGGTATGATGGACACCGTGCTCAATCTTGGCATGAACGCGCAGGTGGAAGCCGCTCTTGCCGACAAAACCGGCAATGCGCGTTTCGCCGCCGATTCGCACCGCCGGTTTGTCCAGATGTTCGCCGATGTCGTGCTCGAAGTCGATCACCACTTGTTCGAAGACGCGATCCGCGCCATCAAGCTGCACAAAAACATCACCGAAGACACCGATCTGACCACCGCAGATCTGCAGACCTTGACGATGCAGTTCCGCAAGATCACAGAAAAAGCGACCGGAAAGCCATTCCCCGATGATGCGATCGAGCAACTCCATGCCGCTATCGCCGCCGTCTTTCATTCGTGGAACTCGGCGCGCGCCAAGAAGTATCGCCAGATCAATGACATTCCTGACCATATCGGGACCGCGGTCAATATCCAGGCGATGGTATTTGGCAACGCGGGAGCGACTTCCGGCACGGGCGTCGCATTTACGCGCAATCCTTCGACCGGCGAACATATCTTTTTTGGAGATTTTTTGATGAATGCCCAAGGCGAAGATGTCGTCGCCGGCATCCGTACTCCGCGTGAAATCGCGGAACTCAAAACCGAAGCGCCGACTCTTTATGCCGAATTATTGGATCTGCAAGCAAAGCTGGAAGCGCATTTCCGTGATATGCAGGATATCGAATTCACGATCGAAGAAGGCAAACTGTATCTGCTTCAAACCCGTACCGGCAAACGCACGGCGCAAGCCGCGACGCGCATTGCGGTCGAAATGGTCGCGGAGGGACTGATCACCAAAGAAGAAGCGCTGATGCGCCTCAATGCCGGCGAACTCGATGTATTGTTGCACCCGTCTCTGGATCCGGATGCGAAGAAGACCGTCGTCGCGACCGGTATCGCCTCCAGTCCCGGTGCGGCTTGCGGCAAGGTGGTATTTACCGCGGATGTCGCCGCCGAACAAAACGAACAGGGAGAGGCGATGATCCTTGTCCGGCACGAGACCTCACCGGAAGACATCCACGGCATGCATGCCTCGGTTGGCATTTTGACCGCATGCGGGGGCAAAGCGAGCCACGCGGCGGTCGTGGCACGCGGCATGGGCAAACCCTGTGTTTCCGGTGCATCGGAATTGGTGATCAACGAAAAAGCAAAAAAATTCACCATCGGCGAACGCGTGATCAGAGAAGGCGACATCATCACCATCGATGGTGCGAGCGGCGAGGTGATGCTCGGCGAAGTCCCGACCGTGCCCGGACGTCTGACGGAAGAATTCTTGACCCTGCTCAAATGGTCGGATGAAGTCAAACGCATGCAAGTGCGCGCCAATGCTGACACCCCCGAAGATGCGAAGAATGCGCGCGAATTTGGTGCTGACGGTATCGGACTTTGCCGTACGGAGCACATGTTTTTTTCCGACGAACGCATCCGCTTTGTCAGACAGATGATCCTCTCCAAGACCAGCGAAGAATGCGAAAAAGCGCTGGCAAAACTGTTGCCGCATCAACGTGATGATTTTGAGGCGATCTTTACGATGATGAATGGTTGTCCCGTCACCGTCCGCCTGCTCGATCCGCCACTGCATGAATTTTTGCCGACCAAAGACCGCGATATCGAAGAGCTGGCGCAAGACTTCGGACTGACGTTTGAAGAGGTCAAAGACCGCGTCCAAAACCTGACCGAAGTAAATCCGATGCTCGGGCATCGTGGTTGTCGCTTGCTTTTGACAACGCCGGCGATCTTGCGTATGCAGGCACGCGGCATTCTCGAAGCGGCGGTCAATGTGCAAGCGCGCGGCATCAATGCCATGCCCGAGATCATGGTCCCGCTCGTAGGACTCAGCGCGGAATTGAAGGCATGTCGGGACATCATCGAAGAAGTCGCCGAAGCGGTCTTTGCCGAAAAAGGAGAACGCGTCGATTACTTGATCGGTACCATGATCGAACTGCCACGCGCCTGCGCGGCGGCGGAGATCATTGCCAAGCATGCGGATTTTTTCTCCTTTGGGACGAACGACCTGACGCAGATGACCTATGGATTTTCGCGCGATGACGTGGCGCGTTTTCTGCCGGCATATTTGCGCGATGGCATTTTGCCGATCGATCCGTTTGAAAGCGTCGATGAAAACGGTGTCGGCGAACTTATCAAAATGGGAGTCCAACGCGGACGCTGGAAAAACCGACACCTAAAGATCTCGGTCTGCGGCGAACACGGCGGCGATCCGCGTTCGATCGATTTTTTCCATCGCGAAAGTTTTACGGCGATCTCTTGCTCGCCCTTTCGGGTACCGATTGCGCGTATCGCAGCAGCGCAAGCGGCGATCCGAAACAAGATCATCCGGTGACAAGAAGGAAGTTGTAAGGAATAAGTCGTAAGGAATAAGTCGTAAGAGTGATAAGTGTGAGAACCCTCTCCTCTGAGGAGGAGGATCAGTGCATTTCCGCACTCCGCGCGATCACGAGCGCGTGCAGATTCGAATATCCCGCATTTTTGAGTGTGCGGGCACATTCTTCCAAAGTCGTCATTGTCGTCGCGAC
>CAZYXI010000167.1:0-3101 GCA_964651215.1 uncultured Candidatus Peribacteria bacterium | reverse complement strand
ATCGGGCGATATTTTTCCAAAAGATCGAGGCTTTGGCAAGAAAGTTCGATCTTTTCGGTATTTGTTTTTTGATTTCCAGGATCTGAAGAGAACACTCATGAAAAAATATTCATTTGGATTGCGATTCTGCAAGCGCTAATCCCCATATTTGTTTCTCTCTGGAAAGCGGGATTTTTTGACATCGAAGAATTTTTCTGAAAAACTCACCGCTAGTTCTTCGTCTCATTAACTAACCACATGGTAAAAAACCTCGTCATCGTCGAATCCCCCACCAAAGCGCGCATGCTTAGTAAATTTTTGGGAAAGGATTTCGTCGTCGAAAGTTCGTTCGGACACATCCGTGATCTGCCGAACAAGAAAGCGGAATTGTCGCCCGCCGATCAAAAACTTCCCTATGCTTCGCTTGCCATCGATATTGATGGCGGTTTTCGACCGCTCTATGTGATTCCGCCCAAGTCCAAGCCGCATGTCGCCAAATTGCGCAAACAGATGGGAGCGAATACAAAGATCTGGCTCGCAAGCGATGAAGACCGCGAAGGAGAGGCGATCGCCTGGCATTTAGTGGAAGTCTTGAAGCCGAAAAAATCGAATGAAGTCAGGCGCATCGTTTTTCACGAGATCACCAAAGAGGCGATCCTCGACGCCGTCAAGCATCCGCGCACGATCGATATCGACTTGGTGCAAGCACAACAGGCGCGCCGGATCCTTGATCGCTTGGTGGGATACAAACTCTCGCCGCTCTTGTGGAAGAAGATCCGTTTCGGCTTGTCTGCCGGACGTGTCCAATCGGTCGCTGTCAAACTGATCGTCGATCGCGAGCGCGAGATCCGCGCTTTCGATCCGGAAGAATACTGGACGCTTACCGCCGAGCTCGAAAAGGATAAGCGCGTCTTTACCGCCGAATTCCAAAAACTGGACGGGAAAAAATTCGTCCCGAAAAACGCGGAAGAAGCGGAGGCGATCTATGCCGCCGTCAAAGGACAACCCTTTGTGGTAGAAGAAGTGAGCGAAAAAGAAGTCAAGCGCCGACCGGCGCCCCCGTTTACAACTTCGACGTTGCAACAAGAAGCCGCGCGCAAGCTCGGCTTTTCGGTGAAAAAGACCATGACCCTCGCCCAAAAACTCTACGAAGGTGTCGAGATGGGTGGTGGCGAAGCCGGCGGATTGATCACCTACATGCGTACCGATTCGACCAATCTCGCCGAAAAAGCCCTTGGCGATGCGGAAAAAGTCATCACGAGCCGATACGGCAAAAACTACGCTTCGCGCCGCGTGTTCAGCAAAAAGCAAAAAGGCGCACAAGAAGCGCACGAAGCGATCCGCCCGACGGAACTGAGCCGCACTCCGGACGAGATCAACGACTGGCCCAAGACCCGCCTCGATCCGGATGCGCGCAAGCTGTACGAACTGATCTGGAAGCGCACCATCGCAAGCCAGATGACCGATGCGACTCTCTTGCAAACGGGTGTCGATTTTGAAGTCACCGGCAAAAACGGTGCCAAAAAGCAGCACACTTTCCGTGCTACCGGTCAGCGCGTCAAATTTAGCGGTTTTCTCAAAGTGTATGCCGAAGGGCGCGATGACGACCTCGACGAAAACGAAGAAGCGATCTTGCCGGCACTGACCAAGGCGGAATCTCTGAATCCGAAAAATCTCGAAAAAAAGCAACATTTTACAAAACCACCACCACGCTACACCGAAGCAAGTCTCGTCAAAAAAATGGAGACCGAAGGCATCGGACGCCCCAGTACCTACGCGCCGACGATCACGACGATCATGACACGCGGCTATGTCGAAAAAGAAGGACGGCAACTGAAGCCCACCGATGTCGCTTTTGTCGTTACCGACCTGCTCGTCGATCACTTCAAAAACATCGTCGATCTCAAATTTACGGCGCAAATGGAGGAAAAACTCGATGATATCGCCGAGCAAAAAATCGATTGGGTCAAGTTTCTGAAGGATTTTTACACACCATTCAATGCAACGGTCGAAGCCGGCGAAAACATCACGCGTGCCGAAGCGACCAAGGCGCGCGAGCTCGGCAAAGACCCCAAGACCGGTCTGCCGATCTTCGCCAAACTTGGCAAATACGGACCGATGCTCCAAATGGGCGCGACCGAAGACAGCAAAAAACCGCTCTTTGCGCCGATCCTCAAAAACCAGTCGATCGAGACCATCACCCTCGCCGATGCTTTGCAAAACTTCAAACTTCCTCGCACACTTGGCAAAACGAAATCCGGGGATGAAGTAGTGGTGAGCGTGGGGCGCTTTGGACCGTATGTCAAAGCCGGATCTACCTTTGTCTCGATTCCCGAAGAAGACCTCTTTACCCTCGAGCTCGACACAGCGATGGAGCGAATAACGGAGAAGAAAGAGCAAAAAAAGAACAGTACGCTCAAAGAATTCCCCGAAGCCGGTATCAAAGTGCTCGATGGGCGCTTTGGTCCGTATGTGACCAATGGCAAGCAAAATGCCAAAGTGCCGAAAGATGCCGATCCGAAAAAACTGTCACTCTCGGAGTGCAAAAAACTGATCGAAGATGCCCCGGCAAAACGCTTTCGCAAGCGCAAGAGCTAGAACTTGAAGTCCGTTATTTATGTGAAACAAGCGCGATTCTGTCGATCGATTTTCTGACAATCAAATCTTGTCAGCACCAAAGACTTGCTAAGTTTTGCAATTGTCTTTAAAAGTAAATTCTAATATTTTCTTAAAAAATGGCACTTTTAATCCCGACATTTGGAAACTTGGATACTGATAAACAAAGAGCAGGACTCTCTATTACGGAAACATTTCGCAGAGCAGGAGTACCTTATACACTTGAGGATGGACAATATGTTGTAGACAGCGCACGGATTGATGCTATTGAAAATCCATTCACCCCTGGGATTTCTGACATTATTCGCCAAAAGATTGCTGAAGCCCAGAAAAAGGGAGTTGGTGTAAAAATTATAGGAGAAGAAACAGAGCGAGAATTTGATATTGCAGCTTGATCAGTTAGAGGCTTTGATCGAGTTTGTGAATGCTCGGTCTGCGGATTTATCCTTGCACCTCTTGCGCCGGAATGGGTGTCCCGGAGGGCACCCGTTCCAAGACATTTTCTT
>CAZYXI010000166.1:0-3109 GCA_964651215.1 uncultured Candidatus Peribacteria bacterium | reverse complement strand
TATCGCTAAAAATGCTTGTTTCGTATACCTTTTTATGTTGAGCCACCCTACCATCTAATTCTTCATATAAATCAAATAACTGAAATGAAATTAAGAATTTTTTTCGAGTAAGAATTTTTAAAATCACGATTGCTTTTACTTGTTTACCATTATAATCGAAGTCGAAATTGCACTGATACGGTTTTAACACACTTAAATTTTCCTCTGAAAATAAAGAAAATACGGTTTTCTTGAATTGCTCTTGGAGCATGCTATTTTGTAATGTCACCACATTATCTGGATGATAAGAAGCTTTTGGTGATGCTAAGGTCGCCAACCCAATTGCACTGAGTGTCGTGACACATTTTCCAAATCTGTTCATAGATAAGACGATAAGGTTAAATTGTAGAGAAATTCCTCCGTATGTCAAATTGCCTTTTTTGCCTTTTTTGTCGCATACTGCATCAGCGTGATTTTTTTCCGACGAGATGACCGACAACCGCTACGACCATCGACAGATCGAACAAAAGTGGCAAGACTATTGGCTGAAGCACAAGACGTTTTCCGTGCAAAATCCGGAAGCGCAAACCCCTGCTGACACCACAAAACCCCCCTCAATCCTCCCTTCCACCACGGCGGACAAGTATCAGGGGGGAGGAAACGAAGCGCAAAGGCCGAAATATTATGTACTCGATATGTTCCCGTATCCAAGTGGCGCAGGGCTGCACGTGGGGCATCCCGAGGGCTACACCGCCACCGATATCATCGCGCGTTACAAACGCATGCAAGGATTCGACGTCCTCCATCCGATGGGCTGGGATGCCTTTGGCTTGCCCGCGGAAAATTATGCCATCAAAACCGGCGAGCATCCGGAAAAAACGACCAAGGCGAATATCGCGACATTTAAGCGTCAGATCCAGTCACTTGGTTTTAGCTACGATTGGGAACGCGAGTTTTCTACCACCGATCCGGCTTACTACAAGCACACACAATGGATCTTTTTGCAGATGTACAAAAAGGGACTCTTGTACGAAAAAAAGATGCCGATGAACTGGTGCCCAAGTTGTCGTATTGTGGCGGCAAATGAAGAAGTCGAAAACGGACAGCACGAACGATGCGGAACGGAGGTCGAAAAGCGCGATCTGACGCAATGGATGTTTCGTATCACCGACTACGCAGAACGCTTACTCGCTGATCTGGACGAATTGACCGAGTGGCCGGAAAAGATCATCGCGATGCAAAAAAACTGGATCGGAAAGAGCGAAGGCGCGGAAGTGCAATTCAAAATTAAAGATTCAGAATTAAAAATTACGGTCTATACGACTCGCCCGGACACCTTGTTTGGAGCGACATATATGGTGCTATCACCGGAGCACGAATTGGTAAGGCAGATAACAACGGCAGAGCAAAATGCAGAGGTTGAAAAATATGTGCAGGATGCCGCCAAAAAATCCGAAATCGACCGTACTGATGCGACCAAAGAGAAAACCGGCGTATTTACCGGAGCGCACGCTGTCAATCCTGTCAATGGCGAAGAAATTCCGATCTGGATAGCAGATTATGTCTTGTCGGGGTATGGAACCGGCGCGATCATGGCGGTGCCGGCGCACGATGAGAGAGACTGGGAATTCTCCGAAAAGCATCGACTTAAAAAACAAAATGTTGTCAAACCAACTACATCAAAGAATATTTATACATTTCCAAATTACGCTTATGGTATTCTGGAGGGTGAATCCGATGAGCAAGCCCAAAAAAGATATGAACAAAATGAATTTGACTTAGTACTACAAGGGAATAGATGTTTTCCATATGCAGGTATAGCCATCAATTCCGGTTTCCTCGATGGCTTACCGACTGCAGAGGCGAAAGAAAAAATGATAGAATGGCTTGAAGAAAAGGGTGTTGGCAAACGCCAGGTAAATTACAAACTCCGCGATTGGATCTTTACCCGTCAGCGCTATTGGGGCGAACCGATTCCACTCGTGAAAGATGAGGAGGAGAATATTTATCCGCTGGATGAATCCGAGCTGCCGGTCAAATTGCCGGAAGCAAATACTTTTCTCCCGACGGAAGACGGACAAAGTCCGCTCGCCAAGATCCGCGATTGGGTCGAAGTCCGCGGCGAAATCCTCGAAAACGGCAGCGTCAAACTCTCGGCAAACGGAGCAAAACGATTTTTCCGCGAAACGAGCACCATGCCGAACTGGGCGGGGAGCAACTGGTACTGGCTGCGTTTTATGGATGCGAAAAATGAAAACGAACCGTGGTCACAAGCCGCGGAACAGTATTGGGGACCGGTCGATCTCTATGTCGGCGGTGCCGAGCACGCGGTGTTGCATCTCTTGTATTCGCGCTTTTGGCACAAAGTCTTCTACGACATGGGGCTCGTGCATACGAAGGAACCATTCAAAAAGCTGATGAATCAGGGGTTGATCCTCGCCGAAGACGGACAAAAAATGAGCAAAAGCCTCGGTAATGTCGTCAATCCCGACGAGATCGTCGAGCGCTACGGCGCCGATACTTTGCGCATGTACGAGATGTTTATGGGACCGTTTGAGCAAAGCAAAGCCTGGAGCACCGGCAGCGTCGAGGGCACGTACAAATTTCTCCAGCGCATCTGGCGTGTCTTTCAAGAAAAAGAGATCGCGAGCGATATGTGCCCGGGCAAGGACTTTCAAAAACTCGTGCACAAGACGATCAAAAAAGTCACACACGATATCGAAGAGTTCAAATTCAACACGGCGATCTCGCAAATGATGATTCTTGTCAACGCTATGCAAAAGCTCGATTATCTGCCGGTAAGCGGCGCGACCAAGTTCGTCAAAATCCTCGCGCCGTTCGCACCGCATCTCGCGGAAGAACTGTGGCAGACAGCTTTGCAAAAACCTGATTCGCTCGCATATGCCGATTGGCCGGAGTGGGACGAAGCGCTTACTCAAGATGATGAGATCGACCTCGCGATCCAAGTAAACGGCAAGCTGCGCGCGACCATCCGCGTGCCGGCGGACATCACCAAAGAAGACGCCTTTGCGCAGGCAAAAAAGCAAGACAATGTGCAAAAGTTTTTGGCGGATAAAGACATCGTCAAAGAGATATATGTTCCCGGCAAGATCGTCAATCTCGTGGTGAA
>CAZYXI010000165.1:0-3115 GCA_964651215.1 uncultured Candidatus Peribacteria bacterium | reverse complement strand
AAAAGAATCGAACGAGCTTGGCTCCACGATCGCCTTTGTCCAGCCTTCCGGTGGCGAATCGACTTCTTTGACTTCGCACTGGCTCGCATCCTTGCCGGCTGCGGTGATCTTTGCCTTGATCGAATCTTCAAAGGAAGTATCGGCGTTTTTCATGAGGACATAGAACGAATCGAGGTGCTCGTAGCGGGTATCATCCGTTTCGCTGCAATAGCCGAGGTCGGCGCAGGCTTCAAAATCATCCGTTTGCAGATCTGACGTGGCGACGATGACATGAGTCGCATCTTCGATGACCGTAGTCATTGCGCCGGTTTCAGTCTGCGTTGCGTACTCGAATCGTACGGGATTGGTTTCTCCTTCAAAAGCAGCCATATTTTCCGAATCTTCTTCTGTGTCGCCTTGTCCATCGAAGATCTTCGTTTCGGTGTCCGAATCATCTTCACTCGCTGCTTCGGTCTCAAGTCGATAGATGATCTCCGCCATTTCGCCACGCGTGATCAAATGGGTTTCATCCGTGATCGAATCGGGAGTCGCATTCTCTTCGGCAAGTTTGTCCACAAACGGTTTCCACCAGTCTTCTCCTTCGCCTTCGGCTTGCACTTCGATCAATGTATTGACGATGATCTTGGCGGCTTCGGCAAAAATGATCGTTTTATTCGGAGCAAAGGTGTTGTCGGGATAGCCTTTGACGATGGCATTTGCTTGCGCAAAGCAGACATAGGGCAGATACCAAGCGTCTTCCGACACATCGGCAAAACCGCTTCCTTCGCACGCGAGGATCGTTTCTTCGTCATATTCGGCAAGCAGCAAGATCTTTGCAAATTCGGCGCGCGTGATCGTTTGATCGGGGCGATACGTATTGTCGGCAAAACCTTCGACCAGTCCGTTTTCTTCAAGATAGGTGATCGCATCGGCAAATTCGTGATCGGTCGGAACATCATCAAAAGCGGCATAAGCTGAAATCGGCAGAAGCACAAGTGCAAGGGCAAGCAAGATTTTTTTCATAAGTGCGCAAAAAAGCATATTCAGTATTTCACAAGTCAAAGAAAATTTCGAGAAGCTGTTTTTTAGAAATTTGGCGGAGTCCCCTTTAGAGGACACCGTCGGGAAATAATAAACCAAGAACCGCAAAAGAAATTGGTGACCAGATATTGTTTACGTAATGCAGGATTACCGCAAGCCAGACCGTTTGCACGCGAATCGTAACATATGCGAAAATCGGACCAAGAATAATTCCGGCATACAATACCTGAGCGAGGATCATCTCCGGACTCATGAATGCGGTATTCTTGAAATGCCAAAGCCCGAACAAGATGGACGAAAAAATTATCGCATTCTTCTTTCCAACTGAGACAAGGAATGCCCCAAGGATTATTCCGCGAAAAATCAACTCTTCATAAATCGGTGCGAGGACTACGAGGGTATTTGCCGGAAGTCCGTACATCAAATTTGTTTGTTGAAACTCCAAATATACCTGGAGACAGCTGATGAGAAAGAGGGCGACGATGATTCCGATTTGGATTTTTGGAGTCAAAAACCCGATTTTTCTGAATTCCAATAGCTTGAATATTTGCTGTGATCTGGTCATGGTTTCATAGGAAATCCACCCCCTCCAACTCCCCCTCTCGAGGGGAGGGGTTTTAAATTACCGCTTGATGATCACTTCCGCGATCTGCACCGCATTGAGTGCAGCGCCCTTGAGGATCTGATCGCCACAGACAAAAAATTCCAGACCGTTCTTGCCGAACACGATATTCTGACGGATGCGTCCGACTTCCACCGCAAATTTTTTCGTCGCGGTCAGCGGCATCGGATAGATCTTTTCCGCCGGAACGTCACGGACTTCGACCCCCGGGACATGACGGAGCAGCTCGCGCGCATCATCCGGATCGATCTCTTTTTCCGTCTCGATCACCACCGCTTCGGCATGAGCGCGAAACGTCGGGATGCGTACCGCCGTGCATGAAATCGCCAAATCCGGCTCGCCAAAGATCTTGCGCGTTTCTTTCGTCACCTTCATTTCTTCTTTGGTGTAGAGATTGTCCTGAAAGACATCGATCTGCGGAATAAGATTGAATGGGATCGGATGCGCAAACTCGTGGTTTTCGACCGGCTTGCCATCGAGATAATTCCGCGTTTGCGTCTTCAGCTCTTCCATCGCCGGAGCACCGGCGCCACTCGTGGCTTGATAGGTCGAGACGATCACTTTTTTACAGCGATACTGCTGATGCAGCGGCCAAAGCGCCACATTCAAAATCAAGGTCGAACAATTGGGATTGGCGATCAACTTCGCATTGCCGATCGCATCGGCATTCACCTCGGGACAGACAAGCGGGATCGTCGGATCCATGCGGAAAGCGGACGAATTGTCGATCACGATCGCCTTGCCTTTGGCGATCTGCGGCGCAAACTCCTTTGCAAAATCCCCCGAAACCGCCATCAGGACAAAATCGAGGTCTTGGGTCTTTTCTACGGAAAATTCTTCCACGGCAAGCGTACCGAAGGGCGTCTCGAATTCTTTCCCGGCACTTCGGCTGCTGGCAAAAAGCTTGAGTTCCGCAACCGGAAAATTGCGATCGGCGAGTACCGAGATCATTTCTTGACCGACAGCACCGGTGCAGCCGACGATTCCAACTTGATATCCTTGAGACATGTTGAGTGAAAAGAGAAACTCCGGGTTTAAGATTTTTCTTCAAAAATGACTTTGTGCAGCGCTGTGAGCGCTTTTTCGGATTCGCTTTCGTCAATGATGCAGCTGATATTGATCTCGAGCGCGCTTTGCGAGATCGCCTTTACCGAAATACCGGCATCGGCGATCGCTTCAAAGATCTTTGCGGCGACACCTTTGCGATGCCTCAGTTCCGTGCCGACTGCGCAGATGATCGCTTGATCCTTGAGGATCTCGACTTTGGAAAACACTTCCAGTTCGTGGAAGACGCGTTTTGGGATCTCGTCAAGCGGATGATTGACCGTAAGGGTGACGGAGATTTCGCCGGTGGCGATCATATCGACCGAAATGTTGTATTTCTTGAAAATAGTGAAGACATCTGCCAAAAACCCGACCGCCATCAGCATTTTGGAAGTGGTGAGCGTGATAACGGTAATGCCTTTTTTGGAA